>JAJLKS010000101.1:0-3542 GCA_033838765.1 Alphaproteobacteria bacterium | reverse complement strand
CGACACTTGTCTGCGGCTTTGCCCATATTCACGGGCTGCCGGTCGGCATCATCGCGAATAATGGCATACTGTTTTCGGAGTCCGCGCTCAAGGGCGCGCATTTCATCGAGCTTTGCTGTCAGCGCAAGGTACCGCTGCTCTTCCTTCAGAATATCGCGGGCTTCATGGTGGGCCGCGAGTATGAGACGGGCGGCATCGCCAAGGATGGCGCGAAGCTCGTGACGGCGGTGGCATCTGCCAATGTGCCGAAGGTGACGCTCATCATCGGCGGCTCGTATGGTGCCGGAAATTACGGCATGTGCGGGCGGGCCTATTCGCCCCGCTTCCTGTTCACCTGGCCCAATGCGCGGATTTCAGTGATGGGCGGCGAGCAGGCGGCAAGCGTGCTGGCGACGGTCCATCGCGATGCCGAGAAATGGACGCCGGAAGAAGCCGACGCCTTCAAGGCGCCGATCCGGGCGCAATATGAGGAGGAGGGTCATCCCTATTTCGCGACCGCGCGGCTCTGGGATGATGGCATCATCGCACCATCCGAAACGCGGCGTGTCCTCGCGCTCGCCTTTTCCGCCACGCTCAACGCCGAGATACCGGAGACGCAGTTCGGCGTCTTCCGGATGTGAGGGGAAGTCAGATGTTCAAATCCCTTCTCATTGCCAATCGGGGCGAGATTGCCGTTCGCATCATTCGCACCGCGCGGCGCCTTGGGCTTCGTACCATCGCGGTCTATTCCGAAGCCGACGCCAATGCCTTTCACGTCGCGGAAGCGGACGAGGCTTATTGCATCGGCGGGGCGGCGGCGGCCGAGAGCTACCTGCGCGCCGATGCAATTCTTGCCGCCTGCAAGCGCTCTGGCGCGGACGCCGTGCATCCGGGCTATGGCTTTCTCTCAGAGAATGCGGGCTTTGCGGAAGCCTGTGAGAAGGCGGGGCTCATTTTCGTGGGGCCGCCTGCAGGTGCTATTCGCGCAATGGGGTTGAAGGATGCCGCCAAGGCGCTGATGGAGAAGGCGGGCGTGCCCGTCGTGCCCGGCTATCATGGCGACAATCAGGATGCGGGTTTCCTCGCCGAACGCGCGAAGGAGATTGGCTATCCCGTGCTCATCAAGGCGGTAGCGGGCGGCGGCGGCAAGGGGATGCGCCGCGTCAACGCGCCCGGCGATTTCGAGAAGGAGTTGAAAAGCGCGCAGCGTGAGGCGGGCGCGGCTTTCGGCGATGAGCGCGTACTCGTCGAAAAATATGTTGCGCGGCCGCGCCACATCGAAATCCAGGTCTTTGCCGATAGTCACGGTCAGGCCGTCTCGCTCTACGAGCGCGATTGCTCACTGCAACGGCGCCACCAGAAGGTGGTGGAGGAGGCGCCTGCGCCCGGAATGCCGCCCGAGATGCGCAAGAGGATGGGCGAAGCGGCGGTGGCCGCCGCCAAGGCCATCGGCTATCGCGGTGCGGGAACGGTCGAGTTCATCGCCGATGCGTCGGATGGGCTTAAGCCCGATGGCTTCTGGTTCATGGAGATGAATACGCGCCTGCAGGTCGAGCATCCCGTGACGGAGGCGATCACCGGCCAGGACCTTGTGGAGTGGCAGCTCCGTGTGGCGGCCGGCGAGCATCTGCCGCTTGCGCAGGACAAGGTGCCGCTCTCGGGCCATGCGGTTGAGGTCAGGCTCTATGCCGAAGACCCCGCCAGGAACTTCTTTCCCTCGACCGGCAGGCTTGCGCGGCTGCGTGTCCCCGCGAATATGCCCCATGTCCGAACCGATATGGGCGTGCGAGAGGGCGACGAAGTCACGATGTTCTATGATCCGATGATCGGCAAGATCATCGCGCATGGCGAGACGCGGCCTCAGGCGCTCAGAACGCTCAAGCAATTCCTCTCGGGCATGGAAGTCGCTGGGCCAAGGACCAATCTCGGCTTCCTCATCAATGCGGTCGGGCATGACGCCTTTCTCAAGGGGGATATCGACACGGGCTTTATCGACCGGCATATCGCGGAGCTTGTGCCTGCCGGTTGCGCATCGCCGCGCGTGCTGGTGCTTGGCGCGGCTGCGCATCTGCTGATGCGGGGTGCGGAACGGCAGAAGGTGCAGGCCGTGAGCGCGGAGCCCCATTCGCCATGGGCGGCGAATGACGGCTGGGTGCCGGGAGGGCGGCGCAGCGAGGTGTTGAAGTTCAACGTCTCCGGCGAGGATGCTACGCTGACCGTGACGCCGGAGGGAGAGGGATGGCGTATCGCCGGAGCGGGTGAGGGCAGCATCGGGATTTCCGCTTCGCTCGGCAATGACGGGGCGCTCACGGCGACCGTCGACGGATTGCGCGTGACGGCATCCTGCGTCGCGAAGGGTGCGGGCTTCATGCTGATCCATGAGGGCATTGCGGTGGAATTCGCAGTACCCGACCCGCTCGATGTTGATGTGGCGTCGGACGCCGATGCGGGTGCTCTGAAAGCGCCCATGCCGGGCAAGATCGTGCAGGTGCTGGCGGAAAAGGGCGCCAAGGTGCCAAAGGGCGCGCCACTCGTCGTCATGGAGGCGATGAAGATGGAGCAGACGCTTGCCGCCGGCATGGACTCGGTCATCGCGTCGGTCCATGTTGGCACCGGCGACCAGGTGGAAGCGGGCGCCGTGCTTGTTTCCTTCGAAGAGGCCAAGGATTGACGGTCCATCTGGTAAAGCTGTGCGTCGGTGCCGACGATATTGCCGATTTGGCGAACTGGCAGGCCGCCCGCCTTGCAGAGAAGAAGCGGCTGAAGCAGCCGCAAGTTCTGGCGCATGTGACGCGCATGACCCCGAAGCGCGCGGATGAGTTGCTTGCCGGCGGATCGCTCTACTGGGTGATGAAGGGTGTCATTCGCTGCCGCCAGAAGCTCATAGGTATCGAGCCTTTCGTGGATGGCGAGGGCATCGGCCGTTGCCGTCTTGTGCTCGACAAGGAGATCGTCGCAACGCGGCGGCAGGAGCGAAGGCCTTTTCAGGGCTGGCGCTATCTCGACGCAAAGGATGCGCCCGCCGATGTGAAAAAAGGCGAAGCGGAAGATGACATGCCTGAAGAAATGCGCCGGGAACTGGAAGAGCTGGGGCTTCTCTAGACCGGCATGTTGTCGATCAGTCGCGTCTTGCCGATCTTTGCCGCGACAAGAATGCGTGCAGCGCCGGTTGGCCTGTCGTCCGGATAGGCGGCGAGAGACGCAGCGTCGCGGATTTCGAGATAGTCGAGCTTGTCGAAGCCGAGTGCAAGGATGCGTTTTCCGCCTTCCGATGTCGCTTGAGAAATCGTCATGCCCTTCGCGACGCTTGCCGCCGTCTCGCGCAGGATCACATTCAGCTGGCCTGCCGCCTTCCTTTCTTCGGGCGAGAGATAGACATTGCGCGACGACATGGCGAGGCCGTCTGCCTCGCGCATGATGGGGCCGCCGAGTATTTCCACCGGAATATCGAGATCTTCAACCATGCGGCGGATCACCATGAGCTGCTGCCAGTCCTTTTCGCCGAATATCGCAACATCGGGCATGGCGCGCAGGATGAGCTTGGCGACGACGGTGGCAACGCC
>JAJLKS010000100.1:0-5910 GCA_033838765.1 Alphaproteobacteria bacterium | reverse complement strand
GACATGATCACCGTCACCGGCACCGAGAACCTGCTGATGGCCGCCGTGCTGGCCGAAGGCGAGACGGTGCTGGAAAACGCCGCGCGCGAACCGGAAGTGACCGACCTGGCCAACCTGCTGGTGGCGATGGGCGCGAAGATCGAAGGCATCGGCACCTCCACGCTCCGCATCGAAGGCGTGGAAAAGCTGCACAGCGCCACGCACCGCGTCATCGCGGATCGCATCGAGGCCGGAACCTATGCCATCGCCGCCGCCATGACGGGCGGCGAGGTCACGCTCGAAGGCGCGAACGCGGAAGATTTCGATGCCGCCCTTTCCGTGCTGCGCGCGGCCGGTGCGGAAGTCGAAAGCGAGCAGGGCGCAGTGCGCATCGCGCGCAATGGCGAGCGGCTGCAGGCGGTCGATGTCGTGACGCAGGTCTTCCCCGGCTTCCCCACCGATCTTCAGGCGCAGTTCATGGCGCTGATGACGGTCGCCGAAGGCGAATCCGAAATCACCGAAACGATCTTCGAAAACCGCTTCATGCATGTGCAGGAACTTGCCCGCTTCGGCGCGGACATTTCGCTCCATGGCGACAAGGCGCTGGTGCGCGGCGTGGAACGGCTGAAGGCGGCTCCCGTCATGGCGAGCGATCTGCGCGCCTCCGCCGCCCTCATCATTGCGGGCCTCGCCGCCGAGGGCGAAACCACCGTCAATCGCGTCTATCATCTCGATCGCGGCTTCGAGCGCATCGAGGCGAAGCTCAGCGCCTGCGGCGCCGAAATCTGGCGCGAAAAGGCAAAGCAGTAAGAAGCGGGAACGATGACGAAAGAGCTTCGCCTTGTGGCCGAAGATGCCGCCGATCTCGAAGTGATCTCCGCCGCGCTTCAGGATGCCGTCCTGCAGGTGCGCGATCTCGCATTCCTGCCGTCCACGCGCCGTTTCGCCTGCGTGGTGAACCGCTTTCGCTGGGAAGGCGAGGGCAGCCGCCGCACATCCCATGAGCGTGTCCGCGCAGGCCTTCATTTCGAGAATGTGCTGGCCGCCCGTGCGCGCAATATCGCGCAGGATCGCCCCGAAGGCGTCTTGAACCTGCTCGCCATCCGCTTCGACGAGTTGAACGCGCCGTCCGGCCTCGTCACGCTGGTCTTTTCCGGCGGCGCCGAACTCCGCCTTGAGGTCGAGGCGCTCGAAGCCCATCTTTCCGATCTCGGCCTTGTCTGGGAAACGCCCAACAAGCCCGAGCACGATTTGGACTGAACGAAATGCCCATTCGCCTGAACGCAAGAGACGCAAACTTCGAGGAAGCCTTCGCAGCGCTGCTCACCGGCAAGCGCGAGGCTTCCGTCGATGTCAACGACACGGTCGCGAAGATCGTGGCGGATGTCCGTGCGCGCGGCGACGAGGCGCTGGTTGAATATACGCGCCGCTTCGACCGCCTGCCCGGACTGACGGTGGAAACGCTCGCCATCCCGAAAAAGGATCTCGATGAAGCCGCCGCCTCCTGCGATCCGAAGACGCTCGATGCGCTGAAGCTCGCCGCCGCCCGTATCGAGGCCTATCACATCCGCCAGCGTCCCGAAGATGCGCGCTTCACGGATGAGGCGGGCGTCGAACTCGGTCACCGCTGGACGCCGGTCGGCGCCGTCGGCCTTTATGTGCCGGGCGGTACCGCGAATTATCCAAGCTCCGTATTGATGAATGCGATCCCGGCAAAGGTCGCAGGCGTGAAGCGCATCGTCATGGTGGTGCCGACGCCCGATGGTGTGGTGAACCCGCTTGTGCTCGCCGCCGCAAAGCTTGCCGGCGTAAGCGAGGTCTATCGCGTCGGCTGTGCGCAGGCCGTTGCAGCCCTCGCCTATGGCACGAAGACGATTGCCCCGGTCGACAAGATCGTCGGCCCCGGCAATGCCTATGTCGCCGCCGCCAAGCGCCAGGTCTTCGGCCAGGTCGGCATCGACATGATCGCGGGCCCGTCCGAAATTCTCGTCGTCGCAGATGGCAAGAACGATCCCGAATGGATCGCGGCCGATCTCCTCTCGCAGGCCGAGCACGATGAAAGCTCGCAATCGATCCTGATAACGGACGATGCCGCTTTCGCCGCCCGCGTCGAGGAGGCCGTTGGGCGCCAGTTGCAGGCGCTGCCGCGCGAGACGACCGCCACGAAAAGCTGGGCCGATTTCGGCGCCGTCATTCTGGTGGAGAGGCTCGGCGATGCGGCGCCGCTGGTGGATCGCCTGGCGCCCGAACATCTCGAACTCGCGGTCGATGACGCAGAAGCCCTGCTCTCGAAAATCGCGAATGCAGGCGCCGTCTTTCTCGGGCGCTACACGCCGGAAGCGATCGGCGATTATGTGGCAGGCTCGAACCACGTGCTGCCCACCGCCCGCTCGGCGCGTTTCTCGTCCGGCCTCAACGTGCTCGACTTCATGAAGCGCACCTCCATCGTCCGCTGCGACGCCGACGCGCTCCGCGCCATCGGCCCCGCCGCCCTCGCGCTCGCCGAAGCCGAAGGCCTCGACGCCCACCTCCGCTCGGTGGCGATCAGATTGAACCTGTGACCTCTTCTCCCTCTCCCCTTGGGGAGAGGGGTGAGGTGCAACAGCAAAAGGTCCGATGGACCTATTGCTGCCCCGAACGCCCACCGAAGGTGGGAAGGGTGAGGGGGAGCCGCAATACCTGCAGCCCAATCGCTCGCTTCCTTCGCCCAAATCGGCTTAAACTGCGCCACCATGTCAGACCGTGCAGCAGACGATGAAGCGAATGCGGAAGGCGCCCCGGCAATCCCGGAGGGCGCCAATTTCCGCATTGCCGATCTAGTGCTGGATGAACACTCCGTCGTCCGCCGCAGCCCCGATGTCGAGCATGAACGGAAAGTGGCGATCTTCGATCTCCTGGAGGAAAACAGCTTCGCCCCCGTCGGCAGCGATGGCGGGCCCTATATCCTCCATCTCGCCATCGAGGAAAACCGCCTTGTCTTCGACATCCGTCTGGAAAGCGGCGACCCGCATGGCAAGGTGCTGCTCTCCCTCACGCCCTTCCGCAAGATCATCAAGGACTACTTCCTGATCTGCGAAAGCTATTACGACGCGATCAAGACCGCCGCCCCTGCCCAGATCGAGGCGATCGACATGGGCCGCCGCGGCCTTCACAACGAAGGCTCGCAAACGCTCAAGGATCGCCTCGCGGGCAAGATCGAGATGGATTTCGACACGGCGCGCCGTCTGTTCACCCTCATCTGCGTGCTTCACATCAAGGGCTGAGCCGATGTCCCCCCGCGCCACCGCCGAACGCAAGGACAGCCTGCCGGGCTCGGTGCTCTTTGTCTGCAATCTGAATGCGATCCGCTCGCCCATCGCCGAGGCGCTGCTGAAAAAGGCGCATGGCAGCCGCATCTTCGTCGATTCGGCAGGTGTTGCTCCGGCCGAGGAAGCCGACCCCTTCGCCGCCGAGGTCCTGCGCGAGGCCGGTGCCGCGCCTTCCTCCCGCGGGCCGAAGCCGCTCGAGGAAATGGACGATGTGACGAGCTTCGATCTCATCGTGGCGCTGACGCCCGAGGCGCGCGCCCGCGCGGAGGAATTGACCCGCGCCGCAGCCACCGAAGTCGAGTATTGGGAGATCGAGGACCCGCTCGCCGCGCCCACCGGCGGCAACCGCGAACGCCGCCTTGAGGCCTACCGCATGCTCCGCGACCATATCGCAAGGCTGATCGAGCGCCGCTTCGGCCGGGCAGGGGCCGCTACGGGATAATATTCCGTGCGGGGACGGATCGTCCATCAATCTGCCGCATTCCGGGTGATATAAGAGTGCCGCAACAATCGACGGGGAGGAACTTGCCCATGAAATCCATTTTCGCAGTCGTGGCCGCGCTGGTTCTCGGCCTTGGCATCGCGCTTGGCGGCTATCTCGCGGGCGACGGGCTCGTGAAGTCCCGCCTCGGCGACCGCTCCATTTCAGTAAAAGGCCTCTCCGAGCGGGAGGTGAAGGCAGATCTCGCGCTCTGGGCGCTCCGCTTCGTCGTCACCGGCAACGATCTCGCCACCACCCAGGCCGATGTGAAGCGCAATGCCGACATCGTCAACGGCTTCCTGAAGAAGCACGGCTTTGCCGACGAGGAAATCGAGCTGCAGGCGCCGCAGGTGACCGACCGCCTCGCCCAGATGTATTCGAGCGGCGAGTTCAACACCCGCTTCATCATCGCCCAGCAGATCGTGCTGCGCTCCACCGATGTGGACAAGGTCGCCGCCGCCAACCGCGACACCAGCACGCTGGTGGAGCAGGGCGTCGTCCTCTCCAACGAATATGGCCCGGTCCGCCCCTCCTATCTCTTCACGAAGATCGCGGACATAAAGCCCGAAATGCTGGAAGAGGCGACCATCCGCGCCCGCGAGGCGGCGGAAACCTTCGCCGCCGATTCCGGCTCCCGCCTCGGCGGCATCCGCCGCGCCTGGCAGGGCCAGTTCTCCATCCTGCCGCGCGACGATACGCCGGGTGCCCAGGAGAGCGAGCAGATCATGAAAACCGTCCGCGTCGTCTCCACGGTCGACTACCTTCTGGTCGACTGAGGCAAAAAGGCCGGAAAATCAGATATTTGGGCCCGGTCCGCGCGTCTTTTCGCGGGCCGGGCTCTTGATTTCCGCCTGCTTTCTGACCATTCTTCCGGCCAAATTTCCAAAGGATGCTGAATGGCCAAGGAAGAAATGCTCGAGTTTCCGGGCGTGGTGACGGAACTGCTGCCCAATGCGACGTTCCGCGTAAAGCTCGAGAACGAACACGAGATCATCGCCCACACCGCCGGCAAGATGCGCAAGAACCGCATCCGCGTGCTCGCGGGCGACAAGGTGCTTGTCGAAATGACGCCCTATGACCTGACAAAGGGCCGGATCACCTACCGGTTCAAGTGACGCCCCGGTGCCGGTAAAGGGCGCAAATCCCCGCCTCATCCTCGCCAGTGCCTCGCCGCGCCGGCTTTCCCTGCTCCGCCAGATCGGCGTAGAGCCGGATGAGGTCCACGCCGCCGATCTCGATGAAACGCCGCTGACGGGGGAACTCCCCCGGCTTCATGCCGCCCGCCTCGCCCGCGAGAAGGCGGAGGCCGTCGCCGCGTCGCATCCGCAAGCGCTCGTCCTCGGCGCCGATACGGTCGTCGCCTGCGGCCGCCGCATCCTGCCGAAAACGGAAACGGAAGCAGACGCCCGCGCCTGCCTCGCACTTCTCTCGGGCCGCGCGCATCGCGTCTACACCGCCATCCATCTCGTCGCGCCCGGCCGCGCCATGTCGCGTATGAGCGAAACCCGCGTCACCTTCAAGCGCTTGTCGGAGGCTGAAATCGCCGCCTATCTCGCAAGCGGCGAATGGCAGGGCAAGGCCGGCGGCTATGCCATTCAGGGCCGTGCCGCGCTTTTCGTCCGCGCGCTGTCAGGCTCCCACTCCGCCGTTGTGGGCCTGCCGCTCTTCGAGGTCGGCCAGCTTCTCGCAGGCGCGGGATATAGCCTCGCTTCGGCGGGCTGACGCACCTATCATCCTTACAATCAACAGTGCCGGAGCGTTTTCAGGAAAAGTGGGACCCGGTTTTCCGTCTGAAAACGCGACAAATACAAAAAACCAGAGTGTTTCAATGTTTCCTCGAAACGGTGAAACACTCTAGGATCATCGAAACAGGATGATCTTGAGCGATCGAGGGTGAAAAGGGAGCTTTCGTCTGCGTGGGGGCGCGGCGATTGCGAGCCAGGGGTTCTATGTCCGAAGAAGTGCTGATCAATGTGGGCCCCGGCGAAACGCGGGTTGCAATCGTCGAGGACGGGCGTCCCGTGGAACTGTTCCTTGAACGGACCATGGAAGACGACCTGAAGGCGAAGACGGGCCGCGCCGGTCATTCGCTCATCGGCAACATCTTTCTCGGCCGCGTACAGCGCGTGCTGCCCGGCATGC
>JAJLKS010000099.1:0-7675 GCA_033838765.1 Alphaproteobacteria bacterium | reverse complement strand
AACATCCTGCGCTGCAAGGGCATCGTGGCGTTCCCCAATGAGCCCAATCGCTTCGTCGATCCGAAATCGGCTGAAAGCGCCGCGCCGCGTTTCTCGCGCGGCACGCGGGACGATTTCATCCAGCGCCGTTTTATCGAAGCGGAAATGAGCTACTGGTCGCCGGGGCATCCCGCTCATGTCGCTGGCACGAATCCCGTCTCGACGGTTTATGGCGGGCGCATGGTCGATCCGTCGCGCATGTTCCTGTGGACATGGGACGCGCGGCCCTTCCCGGCCTTCCCGGAGCGGAGCGATGTCTGGGCGGATGCGGCGAACTGGCGGCTCGGCCATTGGCTGAATGGCCGCATGGGTGCCGCGCCTTTGGCCGCGCTTACAGCCGCCATCATGCGCGACGCAGGCTTCGAGGATTTCGCCGCCGATGGTCTTCATGGTGTCGTCGACGGTTTCGTCATCGACCGCATCATGTCGCCCCGCGCCGCCCTCGAACCGTTGATGCTTGCGGGCTTCTTCGATGCCGTCGAGTCGGACGGGCTCATCCGCTTTGCGCAATCTGGCGATGCGGCGGCGATGCCGCTCACGCCGGACATGCTTGCCGTGGACGATGAGAGCGCCGCACCCGGCTGGAAGCTCACCCGCGCGCAGGAGACCGAGCTCCCTGTGGCGCTGAAGCTCACATATATCGATGGAGGCGGCGAATACCGGCAGGCAGCCGTCGAGGCGCGCCGCCTTGCAGGCGTCAGCCAGCGTGTCGTCACGGCCGCGCTTCCCATGGTGCTGACACAGGTGGAAGCGCAGCGCATCGCCGATCTCTGGCTGCAAAAGACCTGGGAAGAGCGCGAGCGCGGAGACCTTGCCCTGCCGCCGGGCCTCATCGCGCTCGAGCCCGGCGACATCGTTTCGCTCGATCTCGGTCACCGCATCGCGCGCTATCGGCTCACCGGTCTTGTCGATGGAGACAGACGCGAGGCATCCGGCGTCTCGGACATGCCGGGCCTCTTCGCGCCCTCCGATGCGCCGCCGCGTGATGCCACGCCCACAGCGCCGCGGGATTTCGGCCTTCCGCTCGTTGTCTTCATGGACCTGCCGCTCGTTGCCGGCAATGAAACGCCGCATGCGCCGCGCATCGCCGTTGCCGCCGATCCCTGGCCGGGTGGCATTGCGCTCTACTGGCAGGATGGAACAGGTGCGACGCTCGACCGCGTGATAAGCGCGGAAGCGACATTGGGCCGCACGGCCTCGCCGCTCGCCGGCGGTCCCGCGTCGCGCTGGGACGAAGCGAACACCCTCATGGTCACGCTCGCAAGCGGCACGCTCTCAAGCGCAAGCGGGCGCGCCATTCTCGACGGTGCCAATTTTGCCGCGCTCGAAACACCGGATGGCAGTTGGGAAGTGATCCAGTTCCGCGAGGCGGAGCTTGTCGCGCCGGCCACATATCTGCTGCGCGGTCTCCTGCGCGGTCAGGCAGGAACGGAAGCGGCAATGCAGGACGTGCTGGCTGAAGGCGCGCGCTTCGTATTGCTCGACGACGCAGTGAGCGAGATCGGCCTGCTCGAAGCCGAACGCGGCCTTGAGCGGCAATGGCTCTTCGGCCCCGCGCCCCTGCCTTATGACGACCCGTCCTATGCGAGCGTCACGCGCGCCTTCGACGGCGTGGGCCTTCGCCCGTTCTCTCCGGTCCATCTCCGTGCGCGGCGCGGCGAAGGCGGCAGCATCGAACTGACATGGATCAGGCGCACGCGCACAGGCGGCGACAGCTGGACAGGGCTCGACGTGCCGCTCGGCGAGGAACTGGAAGCATATGAAATCGAAATCCGCGACGGCGATGCCGTGAAGCGTGTCATTGCAGCCGGCGAAGCCCGCGCCGTCTACACCGCCGCGCAACAGACCGCCGATTTCGGCAGCACGGATTTCGGGAACCTCGACGTCACGATCTATCAACTGAGCCGCGCCTTCGGCCGCGGCAGCGGAAGGAGCGCGCATCTTCATGTCGAATAGCTTTCATCTTGGACTTCCCTTCCTTGAAGCCGCACAGGCGCAGAAACATGTAACGGTGAACGAGGCGCTCCGCCGTCTCGATGCGTTGCTGCATCTGTCGGTCGTCTCGCGCGATCTCGCCGCGCCCCCCGAAGAGCCGGAGGAGGGCGCACGCTACATCGTCGGCCCCTCTGCGGAAGGCGCATGGACTGGCCATGAGGGCGAGCTCGCCGCGCTGATCGACGGTGCATGGGCATTCTTCGCGCCCCGTGCAGGCTGGCAGGCTTTCGACGAAGCGGCGGGCGCGATGCTCATCCATGACGGTGCGGGCTGGTCGCTGGCAGGCGGCAGTGGCATCGCCGGCGCGAGCGGCGCCGCCACCGCGCTGACGCTTGTCGAGGGCGAACACGAACTGGCAGAAGGCGCGGCCTCGGACACTGCCATCGTCATCCCGGACCGCGCCATCGTGCTCGGTATCACGGGCATCGTCATCGAGGCGATCACCGGCGCAACGTCCTGGAGTCTCGGCGTCGCCGACGACCCCGGCCGCTATGGCAACGGCATTGGTGCCATGCCGGATGCGACCGTCATCGGCGTCTCCGGCACACCCGTCGCCTATTACGGCGCGACGCCGCTCCGCCTCACCGCGGCGGGCGGAGATTTCACCGGCGGCCGCGTCCGCCTCGCCATCCATTGTCTGGAACTGACCGGGCCAGCCGCCTGACAAGGCAACTTGATAATGTTCCTATTGTGTTCTCACATGTCGGAATAAATTCCCAATATTATACTTGACGTACCCAGATGCAGCCCTTATGTTTGTGTCATAAGGAGTTAGCAGCCATGTCCGTACTGAACGCCAAGCATTTCCACGACGAAAAAGCCGCATATGCCTATGTTGAGGCCCATGTTTGGGCCAAGGGCCGCGTCTGCCCGCATTGCGGTACGGTCGTTCAGTCCGGCTCACTCAAGGGCTATATCACCCGCATAGGCGTCTACTATTTCTATGACTGCCGCTAGCCCTTCACCGTCAAGGTGGGGACCATTTTCGAGTCCAGCCATATCAAGCTGCATATCTGGCTTCAGGCGATCTTCCTGATTTCATCCAGCAAGAAAGGTATCAGCGCGAACCAGCTTCACCGCGTCTTGGGGATCACCCTCAAGAGCGCGTGGTTCCTTGCGCATCGCATCCGCGAAGCCATGCGCTCCGGCGGCCTTGGCCCGCTCGGCGGCGAGGGTCAGATTGTCGAGGCGGACGAAACCTATTTCGGCATGAAGAAAGACAAGGCAGACACCACTACCAGCGGGCGTCCATTCCTCAAGGGCGGCTATAAGGGCATTACCAACAAGCGGGCCATTGTCTCGCTTGTGCAGCGCGGCGGCGAAGTCCGCTCCTTCCATGTGAAGCGGGCCGACAAGGTGACTGTGGCCTCAATCGTGACCAAGAACGTGGCCCGCGAAACCCGGCTCCACACCGATGAAAGCCGCCTCTATACCGGCGCGGATGGCCATGTTGTGGAACATCACACCGTGAACCATTCCAAGGGCGAATACGTGCGTGGTGCGGTCCACACCAACACCATTGAAGGCTATTTCAGCATCTTCAAGCGCGGCATGAAGGGCGTGTATCAGCATTGCGGCGAAAACCATCTTCACCGCTATCTCGCTGAATTTGACTTCCGCTATAACAACCGTGAGAGTCTGGGCGTTAATGACGTTGCCCGCGCCAGCAACCTCCTTCGGGGCGTCAGTGGCAAGCGCCTGACCTATCAAACGACTCGTGAAGCCAATGCCTAAAGAGAAGGCCAAACCGAAGTCAAAGGTGAACCGCAAGCTCTCTCAAAAGGAGCGGTTTATTGAGGCTGCGCGCGAGGCGGAAGTGGATGAAACGGGCGACACGTTTGAAAAAACAATCAAGTCTGTCCTTAAAACGTCTCGTCCTGAGAAATCCTCTTTGAGAGGTGGGTCATAAACGAACGCACATGCTCGATTACACTTCGGGCTTGGTGTGCGTCATATGTCGCCCGATTGTGGGAAACATAGTTTCTCCATCCGTCTTTAAAATAATATAGCTCTTTAGCCGCCTCAGAAAGGAATTGAAGTCTCTCAGACTTCTCAATTCCACGCGGAAGCGTCTTCGCTTGGGCCCTTATCTTCGACTCAATTTGGTCTATGACGACTTGCCAATTCTGAACGCCGACCTCTATATCCAGATGAGAAGCTAGGGCGGACAAGCCATATTCTAGCACTCGCATTGAATGAAAGACCGAAGCTGTACCGTGCCCAAGCGCACAACAATCTACAGCGGAAAACACATCGTTCTTGGTATCTGGAAACTGCTCAATCACTTCTTTCCAATCGGCTTGCCAACGCTCCAAGAATGCACGCTGCTCGTTTGAGTACCGATAGATAAACTGTCCTCTAAGGCCACATTCGAGTGCCTCTCTAAGCACTCTACTTTCAATAGACAAATCCCCCCAAGTCATGCCCTTAGATAGATTTCTTTTAAAAATCGAAATGCGATCCCGAGCACCATCCATTTCAAGGTTCTCCGCAAACTCAGCCGCCATGCGCAGCCATCCCTCTACCTGGCGATGAGTACTTTCATCTATCTGGCGGTCCTCATGGTCGTCTCGCCTCAATGACATCAAGTCGTAGAGCGAGAGCTGGAAAACGAGGTTAAGAAGGCCCGTAAGGCTAGGACTTAACAAATCCCACAAGCTCCACAGCTTGCCGGGTCCGAACTGTTCCTCCCGGTCACAGGTCATCTTACACCATCCTTCCGGGGTGGGTACGCAAAGTATAATATTGGGAATAAATTCCTATTCTTTGTTCGGGGAGCATGACCGGGCATGAGCTTGCCGCCGATGACGAGCCTCACATTCAGGCGCCTGAAGCCGCTCCTCCGCCTCGCCGGGCAGCTGGCCGCGCTGGCCGAAGCAGAAACGGAGGATGCCCGCCGCGCCCTTGCCCATGCGCTTGTCCGCAGGCTCGGGGGCGGGGCGGCTCTGCCCGGGCGAAACGAACTTCTGGCGCTCGCCGCCATCTGCCGTGCCGCGGCGGATGCCGGACCCGGCCCCGCCGGAGGCGCGACCCGCTTCCATCCGCATACGGAGTGCCCGGACTGGGCCCGCCGTGAAACCCCGCTCGCCTTGATCGGCGGGCATTTCTTCTACGCCGCTCCCGAAGGGGAGGGGCATCAACCGTGAAAGGAAACATGATGGAATCCGTTCTCACCGGACTTTTCGGCGGTGTCTTTACCGCCTGGATCGAAGCCGCCCTTGCGATCGTCGGCGCGGCGTCCGCCGTCGCCGCCGCCACGCCGACCAAGAGGGATGATGAGGTGATGGGCAAGATCACCCGTGTGATCGACGTGCTGGCGCTGAATGTCGGCTTCGCGAAGCGCCGCTGACCTCTGAATTTCGATCAAATTCGAGGTTTCACCTTTAGGATCTGGTAAACCCTGTTCTTCATAATCGCCATAACCGCACCCCGGCCCCGGGCGCCCTGCGCCTGCGGTACCACAGAAAGGGGAAGCAGATGGCGACGAGGAAGATTTTCTACAATCGCAGGTCGCGCCGCCGCGCCATGGCGGCGGCGGGGCTTGTCCTCTCGGCGGCGATGCTGTTTGCCGCGGGGCTTTATACCGGCCTCGTGCTGGCACCCTCGCTCGCACCCGGAAAGATTGCCGCAACGGGCGAACCGGCGGCGCTACTTGCCGCAGCGGAATTCTGAATTTGCCGCTGCGGATGGCTCAACCATCCGCCAAAAGGCGCTGAAATCCGCCACCGATGCCGGACAGGCGCGCGCTTTGCTGCTAGAAAAAGCGCCGCAGAAGAAACGGCAATCAGGGCGGCTCATGGACCTCCAGCTCAAGGGCAAGCGCGCACTTGTCTCCGGCAGCCATCGCGGCACGGGACGCGCCATCGCACATGCGCTCGCGCGCGAAGGCGCGGATGTGATCGTGCACGGCTTCGAGCTGGCCGCAGCCGAAGAAGCCGCCGCCGAAATCCGCGCTCTGGGCTTTTCGGCCAGGGCCGTCGCAGGCAACATCTGCACGGACACAGGCGCGGCGGATGTGATCGCCGCAACCGGCGATGTGGATATTCTGATAAACAATTACGGCACCGCCGATGCAGGCTCCTGGAGCCGCACGGAAACGGATGGCTGGATCGACGCCTATGAAAAGAACGTGCTCTCCGCCGTGCGGCTGACGCGCGGCTTCATGGGCGCGATGAAAGAGAAGGGCTGGGGCCGCATCGTCATGCTCGGCACCATCGGCTCGACGGAGCCCGCCGCCCGCATGCCGCACTACTATGCCTCGAAAGGTGCACTGGCGACGATGACCGTTTCGCTGGCGAAGGAGCTTGCGGGCACCGGCATCACCGTCAATCTCGTTTCGCCCGGCCTCATCCGCACGAAGGAAGTGGAAGAGCGCTTCCTCGCGCAAGGCCGCGAGCGCGGCTGGGGCACGACATGGGAAGAGATCGAGCCCCATGTGCTGAAGAGCTTCATGGGCAATCTCACCGGCCATATTCCGCTGCCCGAGGAAATCGCAAATCTCGTTGCATTCGTCGCGAGCCCCCTTTCCGGCGCCATCGACGCGCTCAATATCCGGATCGATGGCGGCACGACGGCGCTCGTCACATAAGAAACCGGAAGAACTGGGAGTAAGAGATGCAGCCTTTCAGGTTCGATCTATGCGAACTGCCCGGCGAGACGAAGGGGCTCCGCGAGGAGATACGCGCCTTCCTCGCCGAAGAATTGCGCCATGTGCCGAAAGTCACGCGCGCGCAGACCTGGTCGGGATCGGACCCGGAATTCAGCCGCAAGATGGGCGCCAAGGGCTGGATCGGCATGACCTGGCCGAAGAAATATGGCGGCCATGAGCGGAGCTTCTTCGACCGCTATGTGATGCTGGAAGAAATGCTTGCCGCAGGCGCTCCCGTCGGCGCGCACTGGATCGGCGACCGCCAGTCGGGACCGCTGCTGCTGCGCTTCGGCACCGAGGAGCAGCGCCAGCTCATCCTGCCGCGCGTTGCGAAAGGCGAATGCTATTTCTGCATCGGCATGTCGGAACCGGACTCGGGCTCCGACCTCGCCGCCACTCGCACCCGCGCCGACAAGGTCGAAGGCGGCTACCGCGTCAATGGCACAAAGCTCTGGTCGTCGGGCGCCCATACCGCGCATTACATGATCGCGCTCTTCCGCACCGATTCCGCGCCGGAAGCGAAACATTCCGGCCTGACGCAATTCATCGTCGATCTGAAGAACACCGATGGCATCACCATCCGCCCGATCAGGGATCTCGCGGGCAATGCCCACTTCAACGAGGTCGTCTTCGAGGATGCCTTCGTGCCCGACAGCATGCTGGTGGGCAGCGAAGGGAGCGGCTGGGGACAGGTGACGGCGGAACTCGCCTTCGAGCGTTCGGGCCCCGAGCGCTATCTCTCGAGCTTCCTCCTCATGGTCGAAATGATCCGCGAACTCGAAAAGCGCGGCGGAGATGAAGGTGCCGCCGTGATCGGCCGCCTCGTCGCCCATCTCGTGACGCTGCGCCAGATGTCGCTTTCGGTAGCCGGTATGCTCGAGAAGGGCGAGAACCCGGCGCTCGAAGCCTCGGTGGTGAAGGATGTCGGCGCGATCTTCGAACAGGACATGCCCGTCATCGCGCATGAACTGCTCGGCATCGCCCCCGCAATCG
>JAJLKS010000098.1:0-2639 GCA_033838765.1 Alphaproteobacteria bacterium | reverse complement strand
CCGAAATTCGCGCCCGCATCGACGATGAAGCCGCCGGGTTTGAGATGCTTCACGAAGAATTCAGTCTCCGCGGGTTCCCAATAGCCGCGCCGCAGGATCACGCGGGTCAGCGTCCCCTTCTTCGGATGCACATAGGCGTTGTAATGCGGCAGCCGCATGATGAAGGGCCGCGACGGCCGGAAGAGATAGAAAAGGATGCGCCAGAGCCCGGCGAGCACCTTGCTCGCGCCGATACGCTCCGTCGGAAAGCGCCGCGCAATCGCCTGAAAGATCATATCCCGCACGTCTGGTCCCCGCTCGCCCTTGATCCTGCCCGGACGCGCGGACAATAGGGCGGCGCGCGCGGCCTGTCCATTCGCGGTGGCGTTTTGCGGCGGGGTCTTTTGCGGCTACGATTCGAGGCAACGAAAAGGCGGACCAATGGGAGGCGGCATGCGGATGAACAGGCTGAGATGGGGCATCGTCGTGGCGGGTGCCCTTCTTGTTCTTGCCGCGCTCTGGACGCTCCGACCCGCCTTCATGGACAGCCCGCCCGAACCGACGATGGAAGAGATCGTCGAGCGCATCCACGGCAATGCCATCGTGATCGACACCCATGTCGATATTCCGGGTTTCTTCGGGGCCGCCCCCTACGACCCCGCGCTCAGGGGAGAATGGCCCATCCAGGTCGATTTCCCGCGCATGAGGGAAGGGGGCATGGATGCCGCCTTCTTCATTGTCTATGCCGGCCAGACGGAGCGCAATGCCGTGGGCTATGCCGAAGCCGCTTCGGAAGCCTTGCGGAAATTCGCCGCGATCCGCCGCGTGACGGATATTCAGCACAAGGATGAAATCGGCCTGGCGCTGACGGCAGAGGATGTCCGCCGCCTTCACGGCGAGGGAAAGCTCATCGCGCTGATCGGCATCGAGAACGGCTATTCGCTGGCGAAGAATCCCGCCCTTCTCGATTTCTACTACGATCTCGGCGCGCGCTATCTCGGCCTCGTGCATAATGGCCATAACGATCTGGCGGACAGCTCCCTGCCGCAGGAGCGCTTCGGCGACGCGCCGAACGAAGAGGGCGGCGAGCATGGCGGCCTTTCCGCGTTGGGCCGCGAGATGATCGCCCGCGCAAACGATCTCGGCATGATGGTCGATATTTCGCATGCCTCGCGCGCGGCAGCGCTCGCCGCAATCGAGGCCTCGCGTGTGCCCGTCATCGCGTCTCACTCATCCACCGCCGCGCTCCACGATCACCCGCGCAACCTGACGGATGAGGAGCTGAAGGCGCTCGCCGCGAAGGGCGGCGTGGTGCAGATCGTCGCTTTCGATGCCTATCTGCATGAGGTGCCGGAAGAAAAGACAGCCGCGCGGCGCGAGCTCGCCTCCTCGCTCGGCCTCACAAGCCTCGATGCGGTCTTCTCGGCCGATGCGGAGACGAAGCGGAAATTCCTCGAAGGTGTCGCCGCGCTCGATGCCGAATGGCCGCGTGCCGGTATCGCCACGCTGGTGGACCATATCGACCATGCGGTGAAGCTGATCGGTATCGACCATGTCGGCATCTCGTCCGACTTCCAGGGCGGCGGCGGCATCGAGGGCTGGTCCCATGCCGGCGAAACGGCGAATGTGACCGCCGAACTCGTCCGCCGCGGCTATTCGGAAGAGGACATCGTGAAGCTCTGGGGCGGCAATCTCTTGCGCGTCAAGGAGGCGGCGGAAGCCGGGCGTGTGCGCTGAGGCGGCTCAATAGCCGAAGATGCGCTTGCGGTCATAGTCGGAAAGCGGCCCTTCCGTTCTCTGACTCCGCTTTATTTCTAACGGACCAAAGGTGGCTATATTGAAATTGAGGGTCATCTTGCGCCAGCTCTCATATTTCTCTGGCGGCAGAATATAGGGCGCACAGTTCTTGACGGCGCTCAATGCACTCTCAGCCATCGCTGCATGGAAGTCGCGCTGGTTTCGGTCGGTGATATGAGCGGGCGCGGGCAGGGCTTCGATCTCGCTTATCGATCCGTCTCTATCGAGCGAAAACCGGATTGTTGCAGTGACCTGTTCCGTCAAGCCTGGGTGCGGGATGAGATCTCTCGCATTCCAGCACGGCGTAACCTTGTCCCGGATGGAGTCGACTTCCGACATGGTCAGTTGCGGTGGATTGACGGGCGCTTCCTCCGCGGCGGCGCCGGAAGGCACTGCTGCCGCAAACAGAACGGCTGCCCAAAAGCTCCGGATACGCATCATATGGTCCCCCCTCGATCCCCGGGAGGAACCTTAGCGCCTTTCGCGCGCGAGGTGAGCCCTATTCCGGCCGGTCAATCGGCAGCGACTGTGAGTTCTTCGATGGCAGGTCGGCGGTCGAGGGCGTTGAGGTCGAGCCCATCGGCCCCGGCGCCTTCTGCGAGGGGCCGATTGTGTTGCTGTTGCCACAGGCGGCGAGCATGAGAGCGCCCGCAAGAAACGCGGCTCCGGTCAGCTTTTTCATGGTCCTGTCCTTGTCTGCGGTCCACCCGGCCAAAGAACGTCTTGAGAGCACACCGGTTCCCGGCGCTTTTGTTCACATATTGTTCTTGCAACGCCAATATGAGTCCGGCTAGGTTTTTCCCGTAATCACGGGGGCAGGGGGCTCATCAATGGTCGCGCATGTCGAGACGGTGGCCTTTCAG
>JAJLKS010000097.1:0-1520 GCA_033838765.1 Alphaproteobacteria bacterium | reverse complement strand
AACGGTGATCGTTCTCAATTTCGCGGTCGGGCTTTTTTATGTCGGCAGCTTTCTCGTCGTGCTGCCGCTGATGATCCGCGAAATCTACGCAACGACCGACGGGCAGTTCACGCTTTTCTTTGCCATCATCAATATCTGTTTCTGGGGCGGCACCATCGTCGCCAACATGGCGCTGCTGCGCATCGGCTTTGTCCGCCACCGGGGCCGGGTGATGATGGGCTCATTGACGAGCGGACTTATCATCCTTGCGATGTTCCATTTCCCGATGCCGTTCTGGGCGATCTGCCTGCTCGTCTTCTGGTGGGGCATGGGGGCCGGTACCACGATGACGATGGGCCGCACCATCGTGCAGACGGCCGCCTCGGGCAATCATCTCGGGCGTGTGCTCGCCGCCTATCAGCTCGGCTTTTCCGGCGGTGCGCCGCTCGGCGCGCTGATGATGGGGCTGCTTGTCGGCTGGCTCGGCATATTCGATGCGGTGCTGGTGCCCGCCACCATCATGATCGGCGTGCTGGGGCTGCTATATCTACTCACGCCGATCTGGACCTATCGCGCGGAAGCGGAATGAAAAACGGACCGGCGTTCGACTGCCGGTCCGTTCAAATCATCCGCGAGGACACTCAGCTTGCCAGCCGCTCCGGCTCGCGGTTCGCCGCCTTCTTCGCGGGCTTCGAGAACTCCATCGCGCCGTCTTCGACCTCGCCGAATTTCAGCGCCATGATGTCGAGCGCATAGTTCTGGTAGAGCTTCCAGGGCTTCTTCGAGCCCTGTTTCGGGAACTTGTCGATCGAGCGCTGCACATAGCCCGACGAGAAATCGAGCCAGGGCTCTTCCTTCACGTCCGGATCGTTGAGGCGCGGTGTCGCCTGCTTCGTGCCTGTCTCATCCATATGGTTGAGAAGGCGGCAGACATATTCGCAGGTCAGATCGCATTTCAGCGTCCACGAGGCATTGGTGTAGCCGAAGGCCGAGGCGAAATTCGGCACGCCGCTGTACATCATGCCCTTGTAGCTCATCGTGTCGGCGAAATTGACCGGCTTGCCGTCGACATCGAGTTCGATGCCGCCGAGCACTTTCAGGTTGAGGCCCGTCGCCGTGACCACGACATCGGCATCGAGTTCCTGTCCGGATTTGAGCAGGATGCCGTTTTCCGTAAATCGCTCGATATTGCCGGTGACGACCGACGCGCGGCCCTGCTTGATCGCGTCGAAGAGATCGCCGTTCGGCACCAGGCAGAGACGCTGGTCCCACGGATTGTAAGGCGGCGTGAAATGCGTCTCCACGTCGTAGTCCGGTCCGAGCTGCTCGCGCACGCCGCGAAGGATCATCTCCTTCACCTTTTCCGGCTTCCGGCGGCTCAGATTGTAGAAGAACATTCCGAAGAGGACATTCTTCCAGCGCGTGATGCCATAGGCGACTTTCGCGGGCAGGTTGCGGCGCAGCCAGTTGGCGATGCCGTCTTCGGCCGGACGCGAGACGACAGAGGTGGGCGTCCGCTGCAGCATGGTGACATGGGCCGC
>JAJLKS010000096.1:0-8325 GCA_033838765.1 Alphaproteobacteria bacterium | reverse complement strand
GCGAAGGGCGGAACTACGTGACGGCAAAAGGTGCGGGGCGGGACAAGGGGAAACCTGCCAAGGCGAGCGGGACCAAGGCCCCCCTGCGTGCGAAGCCGGTGCGCAAGGCCGGCCGGCCGCCTGTCGAGCAGCCGAACGAGGCGCGGCGCGATGCGATTGCTGCAGCGGCGCTCAAGCTCTTTTCCCAGTCGGGCGTTGCCGCCGTCTCCAACAAGGAACTCGGCGAGGCCGCGGGCATCAACCCCGCGCTCATCTACTACTATTTCGAGGACAAGGACGATCTCTTTCAGTTCGTCGTCCGCAAGGCGCTTGAAGATGCGCTTGCCGCCTATGACGAGATCAAGAAGGAGAAGGGAGGCATCGGCGACCTCGATGCCTGGCTGTCGAGCAATCTTCTGCTTTTCGGCGAGATCACGCGCTTCCTGAAAGTGATCCTCGACTATGCCCATTCCGGCCAGCGCTCCGGGGAGACGGATGCGGCGATCGCGCGCTTCTATCACACAGAGACGGATCTGATCGGCCACGCACTGCGCGATGAAGGGTTTGCGGCCAAAGAAGCGCTTGAGCTTGCGCAGCTCGTTTCCGTCTTTCTCGATGGTGTGATGGTCGCGCGCGTCGTGCGGCCGGAAATCGATTCCGAGCGTCTGGTCGCATTGATGCGCGACCTTCTGCGCAACAAGGCAGGCTGACTATTTCTTGTCGTCGAGATGGTCGTTGACGAGCTGAGCGAACCAGAGCCGAAAGCGCTTCAGCCCGTCCTGGTCTAGCCCGGCCGATTCCGCGAGCTGGCGCCCGATGATCGCTTCGCCGAAAGCGGCGCTCGCAGTCAGCATGGCGATGAAGAGAGTGTCTTCCCGGTCCGGTGCTGCCTGACCCGATTGCCTTGAATGTTCCTCGCGGCGCGCCTGGATGGCATCCACGATCTCGCCCATGACGTTGTTATCGGGCTGGCCCGCATTGGCGCGGCCGGTCAGCAGCATCCAGGAAAAAAGCCGCGCCGTGCCTCGGTCGCTCAGCGCTTCGAAAACATGGCCAATGTGATAGGCCGTATCGCCGCCCTTGCCGCCGCCATCGAGGGCCGAGAGCAGCGTATCGCGGAGCTGCCGGTTTGCCCGGCCGATGAGTGCCCGGACGAGCCCCTCGCGGCTTTCAAAGTGATGCAGGATTGCCGGGTGCGATATGCCTACGTCGCGCGCGATATCCTGCAGACGCAAACCCTCAGGTCCCTGCCGGGCGAGGCGCTCCTCGGCGGCATCCAAAATCAGGCGTCGCGCCTCCTCGGCCGTGCGGCGAACCCGCTTGGCAGCGGGCCTCGGCGTGATCTCGCCTGACTTGCCGGCTGTTTCAGCAGCTTTCGGCCGGTTTTTCGCAACGCTCGACACCTTGAGCTCCCTGTCTGCAATCGAATATATTGACAATTATGTCAGTATTGAGTATCGTCCAAATCCAAGGCATTTGGCAGAACGCCACTATAGCAACGGGACATAGCCTATGACGACTGCAAGCCCAACCGAGTTTGGCGGCGCGGCCACGGCGAAAAGGAAGCGCAAGCGTATTCAGCCGCTGAAGGCGATCCGCGCCATTCGCGCCCTCATCGCCGACAAGGAAGATACGTCCCAGGTCTTCAAGATCATCGATGCGCTGTCGGGCAACTCCGGCGACGAGCAATTCCAGCGCTTCGTGCGCTCGGAGACGGGCAGGCGCATTCTTTCGGAGAAGCGAAATCTCGTGACGACGCTGTCCGACCAGGCCCGGCTCGCAGCCCTGCCTCAGGGCACACTCGGACGCGCTTATTATGAATTCATGGCGGAAGAAAATCTCACCGCTGACGGCCTCGTCGAAGCGAGCGAGGTGGTGCGCCGCGAGGATGACGGGCGCAGCGCGGAAGAACGGCTTTTCGGCTACCGCAACCGCGATCAGCACGATCTGTGGCATGTAGTCACCGGCTATGGCCGGGATGGGCTGGGCGAGCTTGCGCTGCTTGCTTTCACCTATGCGCAGACGCGCAATCGCGGCATCGGCTTCATCGTGCTGGTGGGAGCGAACAAGACGCGCAATTCGCTGCCGGGCGTCAATGTCTGGCGGATCGTCCGGGAAGCCTGGCGCAATGGCAGGAAGTCGGCCTGGCTGCCGGCGACCGACTGGGAAGCCATGCTCGAAAGGCCGCTCGCCGAGGTGCGTGCCGAACTCGGCATTGTTGCGCCCGCCGCTTACAAGGATGCCGAGCCGCACTCCATTGCGGCGGAAAATGCCTTCAAGGCGATGCGTGCCGAGCAGCAGAAGCAGGCTGCCTGACAGGCCGGCCGGGCTTTGGCCCAGGCCGCTTAAACGGTATGCTCGGCCCCGGTTGAAGAATCCGGGGCTGAGCTTGTGCTGAAAATCTATGGGCTGAAAAACTGTGATACCTGCCGCAAGGCCGTGAAATGGCTCGAGGCGGAAGGTATTGCCCATCAATTCCACGACCTGAAGACCGAAGGCATCTCTGCGGCCGATGTGAAGCGGTTTGCCGCCGCCGTCGGATGGGAGGCCCTGCTGAACAAGGCCAGCACCACCTGGCGCGGGCTGCCGGATGGCGACAAGGAAGGCCTTACCGAGGCAAAGGCCGTCAAGCTGATGGCGGCACATCCCGCCCTGATCAAGCGGCCGGTCTTCGATGATGGCAAGACCATCGTTTCCGGCTTTCGCGATCCGCAGAAGGCCCTTCTCAGGAAAGCTTCGGGAAAATGAGACTGGGCAAGCGGGCGGAGTCCGCACCCTCGATCTCGCTTCCCATCGAAACGCCGCGCCTTGTCATCCGCGAATTCGCCGCGCGGGATCTCGATGCACTTCATGCCTATTCGTCCTTGCCGGAAGTGACGCAGTATCTCGTCTGGGGGCCGAATTCCCCTGCCCAGAGCAAACAGGCCTTGCGCGCCTTTCTCGACGACCAGAAAGACAAGGATCGCGTCAATTTCGACCTCGCGGTCCTCTCAAAGCAGGTGGAAAGGCGCGGGGCGAAACCGCGGCTGATCGGGGCAGTGGGGCTGAAACTGTCGGACCCGGACAATCGCACGGCCGAAATCGGCTATGTTCTGCACCCGGATTTCTGGGGGCATGGCTTTGCGCATGAGGCTGCCCGCGCCCTTGCCCATGCAGGCTTTCGCGATCTCGGACTGCAGCGGATCGTGGCAAGCTGCGACCAGCGCAACAAGGCGTCCGCCCGTGTCATGGAGAAACTCGGTATGCGCCGCGAAGGGGCTTTCCGGCGCAGCAAATATATCCAGGGGGCGTGGCGGGACGAGTATCTCTACGCGGTGCTGGCGGAGGAATTTCGCGTCTAGAGGCTCTTCACCGGCTTTGCCAGCAAGTCTTCCTCAGGCTCTGCGACTGTCTCGCCCCGGCGGATCAGAAATTCGATCCATGTGCCCCGGTCCCGCACCTCGACAAGCTCATGGCCTGCTTGCGCACAAAAATGCGGCATATCGATACGCGCTACCGGGTCGCTCGCAAATACGCGAAGCAGCGCGCCCGGATCGAGCCGCAGCAGTCTCTTTCGCGCCCGCAGCACGGGCAAGGGGCATTGCTGGCCGATCACATCAAGCAGGATTTCGCCCGCATTTTCCATGAGCTGACTGTTCATTGCTCTTCGGTCACTCTTGCTTGCGGAAGTCCCTAGTGCGCGAGCGGATAATGCCGGGTCATCAGGCCGAAGTCACGTGATTGCGATGCGAAATCGGGCGCTCCCCGACCGGCTTTTCTTGACGGTCCAGCGCCCTGCCGGGCATAACTGACCGAATTACGTTTACGCAACGCAATCCTTGGGAGGGTGATCAAATATGGGTTTCTTCAAGCGGGTCGGCAACGAAATCGTATTCGTGCGGGCGGCCCTCCGTTCGCTGAAGAAGCTGAAAGAGATCCGGGCGGATACCTCGCGCACTTTTTCGGACATCATCGAGGATCTGGCGCGGACCAAGCCCAACAACGTCGCGATCTATTTCGAGGACAAGACCCTTACCTATCGCCAGTACAATGAAGAGGCGAACAGATATGCCCGCTGGATGCAGGGGCAGGGGCTTGGCCGTGGCGATGTCGTTGCGCTGATGATGGAAAACCGGCCGGAATATCTGATTGCCTGGCTCGGTATCGTGAAGGCAGGTGCGACCGCGGCCCTCATCAACACCAATCTCACCAAGGGTCCGCTCGCGCATTGCCTCAACATCTCCAATGCGAACCACCTCGTTCTCGGGGCGGAGCTTGCCGAGAATTATTCGACGGCGGCAGACCAGCTTGAGCGGCCGATGACCGTCTGGGCGACGGGCGGACAGATGCAGGGTGCGCATAATCTCGACAATGCGCTGGCACAGCTTCCGGGCGATCCGCTTCCCGCCGATATCCGCAAGGATGTGACGCAGGATGACGATGCTCTCTTTATCTACACGAGCGGCACCACCGGCAATCCGAAGGCGGCGAAAATTCCGCATGTTCGCCTCAATGCCATGATGGGCGCCTTTGCCGCCGGCACGAATGCGACCGAGAAGGACCGCATGTATGTCGTCCTGCCGCTCTATCACTCGGCTGGCGGTGTCTGTGCCATCGGCTCGACGCTTACGGTCGGCGGATCGGTGATCCTGCGCCGCAAGTTCTCCGCGACGCAGTTCTGGGATGACGCGCACAAGTACAAGGCGACGCTTTTCCAGTATATCGGCGAGCTCTGCCGCTATCTGCTCAACACCGAGAAGCACCCGAAGGAGCGCAAGCACAAGATCCGCCTTGCGGTCGGCAATGGCCTGCGGCCTGAAATCTGGCAATCCTTTCAGAAGCGGTTCAACATTCCGCGCGTGTTGGAGTTCTACGGTGCGACGGAAGGCAATGTCGCCCTGATGAACTTCGACGGCACGACCGGCGCCATCGGTCGTATCCCGAGCTGGGCGAAGGCGAAGTTCAATGTCGAGATCGTGAAGTTCGACATTGAAAACGAACAGCCTGTGCGCGGGCCCGATGGGTTCTGCATCAAGGCAGACTTCGGCGAGGCAGGCGAGGCGCTCGGCAAGATTACTGACGATCCGGAGCAGCCGACCGGCCGCTTCGACGGCTATGCCAAGAAGGAGGAAACGGAGAAGAAGATTCTCCGCGATGTCTTCGAGAAAGGCGATGCCTGGTTCCGTACGGGCGATCTGCTTCGTCAGGACAAGCTCGGCTATTTCTATTTCGTCGATCGCATCGGAGATACGTTCCGCTGGAAGGGCGAGAACGTGGCAACGTCCGAAGTGGCCGAAGCGATCTCGGTATTCCCCGGTGTGAAGGAAGCGAACGTTTATGGCGTGCATGTGCCGGGTGCCGATGGCCGCGCCGGCATGGCGTCCATCGTCGCCGAAAACGGGTCGCTCGATCTCGACAAGTTCCGTGTGCAGATGCAGAAGGAGCTTCCGGATTATGCGGTGCCTGTCTTCCTGCGCATCCAGCCGGAAATCGAGATCACCGGCACCTTCAAGCACCGCAAGGTCGAACTCGTGAAGGAAGGCTTCGATCCGTCGGTCATTCCCGAGCCCATCTTCTTCAACTGCCCGGTGCAGAAGAAGTATGTGCCGGTCGACCAGCATCTCTACGGCAAGATCTGCTCGGGCGAGTTCCGCCTCTAGGGCAATACCGCAGCGGAAAAGGAAAGGGCGGCTCTCCGGAGCCGCCCTTTGCCGTTTTGCACTGCCGTGTCTTACTGCGCGGCGTCGGTCTTCTTGTCGAGCCCCATCGCAGCGAGAATTTCCGGGCGGATATTTTCCGTGCCCTTCTTCTCCACATGCTGCGCCACGCGGCTGCCGACCGCCATCATCGCTTCGCCCATGAAGGTCGGACGATTGTCGCGCGCCCAGTTGAGCGAGGCTTCGCGATTGTCGTTCAGCTGCTGGAACTTCGGGAAGACGTAGCGTGCCATCAGCTCGTACGACTTCTTGGTGTTCTCCCAGTCCGCCCAGTTATGCGCGAGCTGCATGAAGCATCCGAAGCCGCCCGACTGCGCCTGCAGGCGTTCGATCTGGGCAATGGCATCGTCCGGCGTGCCGATCACGGCCATGCCGGATGCGATGAGTGCGTCCACCGGATCGGAACCATCGGTCGGTGCGAGCGGCAAGGCCGCCACTTCGCGGAAATAGTAGAGCCACTGTTCGAGGCCGAAGCGCACGTTCTCGCGCGCCTTTTCCCGCGTTTCGGCAATATGCACCGGACCGACGAGGCGCCACTGGCTGCGATCGATGGTCTTGCCATTGTCCTTTGCCGTGTCTTCGCAGATCGCCCAGTTGGACGAGAGCGCATTGAAGCCGCCGGCCGAGGTTGCGCCGATCGAAAGCAGTCCGAGGCCGTGGCGGCCGGCTGCCGTCGCGCCGGTCGGCGAGACCTGGCTTGCCACTGCGATCTCGACGGAAGGCCGCGACCAGGGCGTCATCTGGAGCTGCGCATCCTTCAGTTCGAACCAGTCGGTCTTTGCCGTCACCTTCTCGCCGCGGAGCAGCGGCACGATCACGTCCAGCGCTTCGTCCATCATGTCGCGCTGCTTGGCTACCGTGATGCCCATCATGAAGGCATCGGATGGAAGCGAGCCGGGGCCGACGCCGAGCATCACGCGGCCGCGCGTGATGTGGTCGAGCTGATTGATGCGGTCCGCCAGCATCAGCGGGTGATGATAGGGGAGCGAGGATACGCCGGTGCCGAGCTTGATGTTGCGCGTGCGCTCGGCCACCGTTGCGATGAAGAGTTCGGGGCTTGCGATCAGTTCATAGCCTGCCGAATGATGCTCTCCGATCCATGCCTCGTCATAGCCAAGCTTGTCCATCCACTGCACAAGCTCGATATCGCGCTCTAGCGCGAGTGTCGGGTTTTCATTGAGCGGATGGAAGGGCGCGATAAAGGCGCCGAAGCGCATTTTCTGTCCGTACATTAAATATCTCTCCCTGGGTTGCGATATTCGTTTCCGGCTCTCAGGCGCCGGTCAGTCCTTTTTCCGAAGGCCGTTGAGTTGAAATTGCATCAGCGCCCGGTTGATCTCGGCCCGGTCCATTTCCGGGTTCTGCAGCCACCATGCGGTGAAGGCGCTCCAGGCGGCCACCAGCGCCACGGCGGCAACCTGCGGCGGGAAATCGCTCGCGAACTCGCCCCGCTTCTGGCCGCGCTCCACAATTCGCGTCACATGGGCCAAGACGCTCTCATTTGCTTCCGCCGCCTTTGGCATGAGGGCGGGCTGGTCGAGGAATTCGCTCAGCATCTTGTGGAGGACAGTCGCGTTCACTTCCCATGCATCGCGCAAGAGCGAGACGAGCAGAAGAAGCTCCTCCTCTGCGCTGCCCTCATGCTCGGCGAGCCTCTCCGTCAGCGAATGCGTCACTTCCTCGTTGAAGACGCCGATCAGGGCCGACTTGCCGGCGAAATGCAGGAAGAAGGTCGCCTTGGCGATGCCCGCTTCGGCGCAGATTTCCTCGATCGTCACCTTGTCGTAGTCGCTTTCGGCGAAGAGCTTCATCGCCGCGCGGTAGATTTCCTGCCGCGTGCGCTCCTTCTTGCCCGGCTTTTTCGGCGCTTCGGGTTTCGGAGCGCCGTTCCGGCTCGATTTCAAAAGTCTCGTCATGCCTTGCCGTCCAACTGACCGCCCTGAAACTAGACTTTGGTATATTTTTTCTCAAGGGCAGATTTAGCCGCACCCCATCTCCATGGAAGGGACATTGCGGCACTAGGGCTCTTACCCTAAGACTCAATGTCCTAACCATAAGAAGTTTACGGGAGAGCAGCATGGGACGGGTAGCGGGCAAGGTCGCACTTGTGACTGGCGCGGCAACCGGCATTGGCCGCGGCGCGGCGGTGGCGCTGGCGGCCGAGGGCGCCAAGGTGGTTGTGACCGATGTCGACGAGGCGGGCCTCAAGGATACGGTCGATATCATCCGCAAGGCTGGCGGCACGGCGAGCGGCTACAAACAGGATGTCACCAATGAGGAGCGCTGGGCGGAAATCGCCACGATCGCGAAAGACGAGTTCGGCGGCATTCACATCCTCGTCAACAATGCCGGTATCGCCATTGGCGCGTCCGTCTTCGAGATGTCCTACAAGGACTGGCAGATCCAGCAGGCCATCAATGTCGATGGCGTCTTTTTCGGCGTCAAGCATGTGATCCCGGTCATCGCCGCGTCAGGCGGCGGCTCGGTAATCAACATCTCCTCCGTTGCCGGCCTTCAGGGGGCACCGGGCCTTGCCGGCTATTGCGCCACGAAAGGCGCGGTCCGGCTCTTCTCGAAAGCCGTTGCGCTCGAATGTGCGCAGTCGCGGATGAATGTCCGCGTGAACTCCATTCATCCCGGCATCATCGAC
>JAJLKS010000095.1:0-6563 GCA_033838765.1 Alphaproteobacteria bacterium | reverse complement strand
TGCCGCCGCGCCCCTTGGCCGGATAGCGATAGGATGAGGACCGCCGCCCGAAGCCGCGCTCGGTCACGGCCAGCACAAACTGTTCCTTCGCGCCAAGCTCCGCATAGCGCTCCGGCGAGAGCGTCAGCTCTTCGGATGCCGCATCTTCGGCATCTTCATCGTCGGTCTTCGACGGGCCTTCTTCTGCCTCCGCCTCGCCGGACATCGCCCGGCGCATGGCAGCCGCCTGCTTGAGATAGGCTTCCCGTTCCGCGCTCGTCACATCGACATGGCGCAGGATCGTCATGCCGATCACCCGGTCGCCCTCATCGAGCTTGATACCGCGCACGCCGGTCGAGGTGCGGCCTGCGAACACGCGCACATCCGCCACCGCAAAGCGCGCCGAGCGCCCGCCCGCCGCCGTCAGCAGCACATCGTCGTCCTCGGTACAGATCTGCACGCCGATGATGGAGTCGTCCGCATCGTCGCCTTCGAACTTCATTGCGATCTTGCCGTTGCGGTTGATCTGTACGAAATCCGACAGCTTGTTCCTCCGGACGCCGCCATTCCGCGTGGCGAACATGACATGCAGGCTGTCCCAGCTTGCCTCGTCCTCCGGCATCGGCATCACGGTGGTGATGGTCTCGCCCTGCTTCAGCGGCAGGATGTTTATCATCGCCTTGCCGCGCGCCTGCGGCGTCGATTGAGGCAGTCGCCAGACCTTCAGCTTGTAGACCATGCCGGTCGAGGAGAAGAACAGAACCGGCGTATGCGTATTCGCCACGAAGAGCCGGGTGACGAAATCCTCTTCCTTGGTCGACATGCCGGAGCGGCCCTTGCCGCCGCGCCGCTGTGCCCGGTAGGTCGAAAGCGGCACCCGCTTGATATAGCCGTGATGGCTGACGGTGACGACCATATCCTCGCGCTGGATGAGGTCCTCATCCTCGAAGTCGTCGCCGCCTTCCGCAAGCTCCGTCCGGCGAGGCGTTGCGAACTCGGCTTTGATCGCGCCAAGCTCCTCGCGCATGATCCCGAGCACGCGCTCGCGCGAACGCAGAATGTCGAGATAGTCGGAAATCTTCTCGCCGAGCCCTTTCAGCTCGTCGCCGATTTCATCGCGCCCAAGCGCAGTCAGCCGCTGCAGCCGCAGGTCGAGGATCGCTTTCGCCTGCTCTTCCGACATGCGGATCGTGCCGTCTTCCGACAGCCGGTGCCGCGGATCGTCGATCAGCGCAATCAGCGGCGCGATGTCCGCCGCCGGCCAGTGCCGCGCCATCAGGGATTCCCGCGCTGTCGCCGGGTCCGGCGCCGTGCGGATGAGCTTGATCACCTCGTCGATATTCGCGACCGCAATGGCAAGACCGACCAGCACATGCGCCCGGTCGCGCGCCTTGGCGAGCTCGAACTTCGTCCGCCGCGAGATCACCTCCTCGCGGAAGCGCACGAATATCTCGAGGAACTGCTTGAGGTTCATCAGCTCCGGCCGCCCGTGATCGAGCGCCAGCATGTTCGCACCGAAGCTCTGCTGCAGCGGCGAGAAACGGTAAAGCTGGTTCAGCACCACATCGGGCACGGCATCGCGCTTCAGCTCCACGACGACACGCATGCCGTTGCGGTCGGACTCGTCGCGCAGGTCGGAAATGCCCTCGATGCGCTTCTCGCGCACGAGTTCGGCAATCTTCTCCACCATCGAGGCCTTGTTCACCTGATAGGGAATTTCGGTGATGACGATCGCCTGGCGGTCCTTGCGCACCTCCTCGATGTCGACGCGCCCGCGCACAACGATGGAGCCGCGCCCCGTATGATAGGCCGAGCGTGCGCCCTGCCGCCCGAGCATGACGCCGCCCGTCGGAAAGTCCGGTGCCGGCACATGCTCGATCAGCTCGTCGATGGTGATCGCCGGATTGTCGATCAGCGCGATACAGGCGTCGATTACCTCGCCGAGATTGTGCGGCGGAATATTCGTCGCCATGCCGACGGCAATGCCGTTCGCGCCATTGACCAGCAGGTTCGGCAGCTCCGCGGGCAGAACCACCGGCTCCTTCTCGGTGCCGTCGTAATTGTCCTTGAAGTCGATGGTGTTGCGGTCGATGTCGTTCAGCAGCGCATGCGCTGCCTTCGCCATGCGCACCTCGGTGTAACGCATCGCGGCGGGCGGATCGCCGTCCACCGAGCCGAAATTGCCCTGCCCGTCCAGCAGCGGCAGGCGCATGGAGAAATCCTGCGCCATGCGCACAAGCGCGTCGTAGATCGACTGGTCGCCATGCGGGTGATATTTACCGATCACGTCGCCGACCACGCGGGCGGATTTGCGGTAGGGCTTGTTCCAGTCGTAGCCGTTCTCGCTCATCGAGAAGAGGATGCGGCGGTGAACGGGCTTCAGCCCGTCTCGCGCATCGGGCAGCGCACGGCTCACGATCACGCTCATCGCGTAATCGAGATAGGACGAGCGCATCTCCTCTTCGATGGAAATCGGCGCGACGTCTCGTTCCGGCGGAGGCCCGTCCGACGCTCCCCCCGAAGGCGGCGTGCCGCCGCCCGAGCCACTCACATCATCCACACCGGTATCGTCGCCCGGGCCCGGCACGTCACCCGGAATGTCGTTGTCTTGAGTATCGGACAAGTGTTTTTCTGACGCTGTAACGAGCGGCGGCGGCGGAAGAATTCCGGCCTCGCGCGGCCCCTGAAGGAACGAAAAAAGAGGCTCACCGGCAACGGCCGAATCCCTCTCGATTGCTGACTTGAACAATATCAGTTTACGCCCGTCACGGCAACTTCAATCGCCATGCCGAATGCTCTATAACTCACTGAAATAAAAGGAAAAATAGCGTCAGCCGAAGCCGCGCCGCCGGCGCCTCACGGTTCCGCCCTGAACAGCATCGCGGTAGCGTCGTCATGCCGCTTGAAACGCGGCCACAAGAGGCAGCCGGGGTCCTCCTCGCGCTCGATCTTTCTGATCTCCTGCAGCTGCGCCTGAAGCCCCTCGGCCGCCGCGCGCCGCACGAAATCCGCAGGCTCGCAGCGGTGGTAGTCAAAGACGAGAGAGCCGAACCCGTCGCTGAATATGAGCCCCGTCGCAGGCCGCGACAGCGGAAACCCCGCAAGCCGCACATGCTTCGCCGCCGCCGGGTCGATCCCGAGAATCCAGTAGCCCTCATTGCTGTTCTGCCGCTGCCTTGCCGCCCGCAGATAATCCATCACGGCGGCATTGCCAAAAGGCTCCTCGCCCGGCGCAAGCGCCCGGATGAGCGCCGCCGTGCGGCTCACGGCGCGTGCCTCGCGCGAATTGTGCTGCGCGCCGAACACCTGCGCCTGCGCGGCCCCGTCTTCCAGCAGCACCAGTCCGCAATCGGCGAAATTCGCCGCCCTGATCCAGCCATTTCCTGCATGAAGAAGCATCATCGCCGCGCTCGGCCATTCATGCCTGCCATTCGGCGCGCGCAGCCTTTCGCGCTCGAAATCCCGCTCAAGCGCCTCAATCGTCTCCTGAACAAGCCCGCGAAGGTCGTCGCCATGCCCCGCCGCCTTTTCGGCAAACAGTGCACTCGCCCGCTGCGCCAGCCAATGCGCGCCCGTCTCGCGCCCGATCAGCGGCCCGTCGGCAACATCCGTCGCCCCGTCGATCACCCACAGATGATCGCCCGCCTGGCCCGTCACATGGCCGAACGCATCTTCATTCGCCTTGCTGGGATCGCCTGGATCGGTAAGCGTTTCGAGAATGCGGAGCATGATGAGAGGCTAAAAATGCTTCCGCTGGGAATTGTGGAGATCTCAGAACGGTTATGTGTGGTTCGGAACTGCAAACGAACCAATTTTCCTATGCAAATCAAGAATATAGCTCATCGGCGGGCTCCAAAAAGTACACTTTACACTTTTTGGCAGTCGGCGAGCGGCACTCCTGCCAAAGAAGGTGGGCCGCGACCACTGCCAACTCTTCCGTTCAATGTGCTTGCGTAACCATAATTACTCAAGCGTCCAGAGAGCGCCAGCAGACGAATTCGGTTTCAACTGCTTCTCAACTTAGCGAGAGGCAAATTTCCGCTCTATTTTGCCTTTCTCCCACCTGACAACGGCTTGGGATCTGCTTCGCCCGCTCTAGGTTTATCGAAAAATCGGACAATCTCCGTGTCCAGGGCCGCGGCCAGCTTTTCTAAGACGGCCACAGTGGGGTTCTCCAATCCACGCTCGACACGGCTTACATAGGTTCTGTCGACCTTGGCATCGACAGCCAGAGCTTCTTGAGACAGTCCGCGACGGACTCTCAACTTTCTTAGATTTCTCGCGACGAGCGCCCGGGCTTCCATATGCCCCAAGTCGCCATTTAAATGCAGATAAAACCACGGACAATAGGCCTATGATTAGGTGGCGTGTGGCCCACCGTTAGGCACAGTTATCCCATCTGAATGTCATCCAAAAATTCTGAGACGGGATCGACACCGCTGACCAGGAGATGATCGCGGGCGCGCGTGCAGGCGACATAGAGGAGGTGGCGCTCCGTGTCATAGACCTCCTTCAAATCGGCGTCGTCGCCGACGGCTTCGATGCGCGCCTGCAGTGGAACGATCTCGTCGTCGCAAGCCATGACAACGACGGCGCGGAACTCGAGCCCCTTGGCAAGATGCATGGTGCCAATGGAGACATGACCGCTCATCGTCGCGACGTGGTCGTCGAGAATCCGGTAGGACAGTCCTGCCGCTTCAACTGCAACGCGTGCACGGTCGATTTCGTCCGTGGACCGAACGAAGATGCCGATCTCATGCGGAAGGAGTCCCGCTGCTGCCTGCTCCGATATCCACGCCTCCACCGCTGACGATTCTTCCGCGTCGCTGCCGACAGTGCGGATGACGGGCGGCGGACCGTTGAAGACCGAAACGGTATCGCGCCGGTTCTCGACATTGCCGTCGACATCGCTGACTTCCGGTCCGAGCAGGCGGTCGGCCTGCTGACGAATCTGGTGCGAGGTACGATAATTGACACGCAGCGTTCGCGAGCGTCCGCGAATATCGACCCCGAGCGACTTCCAAGAAAAAGGCTGCTGGAAGATGCGTTGTCCGAGGTCGCCGGCAAAGAAAAGTGCATTGGCCCGCTCGCCTCCCAGCGCGGCGAAAAAACGGAGATGGCTGACGGAAAGGTCCTGCGCCTCGTCGGCGACCGCGAAGTCGAAGACGACCTTGTCCCGCGCCTTGATCGCCTCGGCCAATCGGCTGAAAAGCTCGGCGTGAGTGATGAGCTGCCGCGCCTTCAGCCCCGCGCGCACCTGCTCGAAGATCGACCAGAGCACCTGGCGCTGCACCTCCGGCAGACGCGTCTTGCGGCCGAGCCGTGCGACGTCTCGATAGTCATCCCAGTCCTGCAATTGCCAGGCATCGACGATCTCGTCCCACTCGCCGAGGAGGAAATGCAGACTGAACTTGTGACCATCCACCGCAGCCGATGCTGCTTCCATCAACTCGCGGAGTTCCGGCGCCTCGACCAGTGCCGCTGGTCCGACATGCGCCTTGTAGAGCCGGAGGCCGATTGCATTGAGCGAATGCACGTCTATCCGCTCGGCAAGGCGCGGTTCGCTGGCGACCAGGCGTTTCAGCTTGATTTGCAGCGCATTGGCGAGTGTGTCGGAAAATGTGGTCAGGAGCACACGGGCATCCGGGTAGCTCCGCGCCAGATGCGCAGCCCTGTGGAGGGCCACGACCGTCTTGCCGGTACCGGCCGAGCCGGAAACCCGGGCCGGGCCCGCATAATCCCGCTCGACCCATTGCCTCTGCTCGGGGTGGAGAAAGATCGTCCATTTCTCCCAAGGGTAGTCTAGGGCCTGCTGCAGCTCCTCCACATTCTTCACGATCCGAAAACGACGTCGAGCGTCAGGATGGTCAAATGGACTCGGTGATGTGCTGGACAATGTCGTATCAAATTCCACCCGTGGCAATTGCAGGGCTCTCACGGTACCACCGATACGCAATCGTTCCGAAACCGGCACGCGCGGCACTCCGCCCGTTGCCAATTCAAGCAAGGCTTCTGCCGCCTCTGCGGGGAGATGGTCCGTCAGCGTGAGAAGCGTATCCTCAGTTGCCTGGCGCACATCATCAAGCCATTCCGCAGGTACGCCGTAGGAAAGAAGTCTATCTTCCGGCGTTGACGCAAAGAGAGGAGGCGCCGCAGCTTTGGCTGAGTGCGTCTCGCTTGTTTGGGCCTGAACATAGACCGGAACCAGCACTTCCTGCACCGTCTCGCGGATTTCGACAAGCTGAGCTGCGCCGGTCTTAGGATGGGTTTCAAGCTTGCGCCGCTCAGCCCAATCATAGGCCTTGTCGTGATGATCGACATAGCAGAGCAGCAGACTACCGGCAGTCTTGTGAACAATCAGGCGAATATCGCGATTTACGCGGACGGACCAGAAGTTCTTGTCTTTCACCTTGTCGAGTTTGTGGAAGCTCAGGCCCGGATTGGACGGATTGAGCTGCAGGTCGAAGGCTGTCGTCTTGACGGCCTTCTGCTCCTCTCCGGTGAGGCGCGCGAGGCTGTCAGTGAATGTGTCTGCGATGCGGAAGTCCATCGTCACCAGAATTCACTGAATAGCCACTGATGGC
>JAJLKS010000094.1:0-1887 GCA_033838765.1 Alphaproteobacteria bacterium | reverse complement strand
CGGGTCTCGGCCTGTCCATCGCTCGGCGCATCGCCGCGATCCATGGCGGCAGCATCGAGATCGGGCGCGAGGCGGGAAAAGGCGCGGTCTTTACGCTTCATCTGCCCGAATTGCCGCACCCCCCTTCCATGTAAGGCTGGTGTAAGGCGGTTCGGCTGAATTCCCTGATGGCGGAAACGTCTCCGCTGCGAACAGGGACATTCAATGCCGGTTTCAAGCCTGATCCGGGGACTGCTGCAGCGGTTTGCCGCGATGCGTCTGCCTGCGATCCATCCCTTGAGCGTGGCGCTTGGCGCCGCGGTGCTTCTGGTGGCCTTCTACAACGGTCAGCTCTGGTCGGCCATAGCCGGCTGGTGGCCGGGCCGTTCCGCCGCCGACGCCGCCTTTCTTGCCTCAATCGGGTTTGTGCTCGCGGCCGCCTTCTTTCTGGTGCTTCAGGCCTTCGCGTTTCCCCGCCTTCTGAAGCCCGTGCTTGCGATGCTTTTCATGACGGCTGCGGGCGTCTCCTATTTCGCTTCGGCCTTCGGCGTGATGATGGATCACGCCATGATCGCAAACGTCTTGCAGACGGATACGCATGAGGCGGGCGATCTCATGAACGTCTCTTTCCTGCTGCATATGGCTGTTTACGGGGTTCTGCCTTCGGTGCTGGCCCTGTTGCTGCCGGTCAGGAGCCATGGCTTCAAGCGCGAGGCGATGCAGCGCGCGGGCGCGCTCGCCGCATCATTGCTCGTGATCGGCGCAAGCGGTGCGCTGTTCTATCAGGATTATGCGGTGCTCGTTCGGGGACACCGGGAAATCCGCTTCATGATCAATCCTTCGGCGGCGATCTATGGGGCGGTGCGCTATGCGACGGCGGTGCCGGCCGCGATGGCAAGCGAGTTCAAGCATATCGCGGACCATGCCGAGCGTGCACCGTCGCGGGATGGGCGCAAGACGGTGATCGTTCTCGTTGTCGGCGAGACGGCGCGGGCGGATCATTTCTCGCTCAACGGTTATGGCCGGGAGACGACACCGGAGCTTGCTGCACGCGACGTGGTGAGCTTCGGCGAAGTGCGCTCCTGTGCAACGTCGACGGCGGAGTCGGTGCCGTGCATGTTCTCCGATCTCGGACGCGGCGGTTATTCATCGGCGGAAGCTGCGTCGCGGGAGAACCTGCTCGACATCGCGGTTCGGGCGGGTATCGATGTGCTTTGGCTCGAAAACAATTCGAGCTGCAAGGGCGTCTGCGCCCGTGTGCCGACAAGGACGGCCTGGGAATATTCCGATCCGGCCTATTGCGCGGGCGGGGAGTGCCTCGACGATGTGCTTGTCGATCAGCTCAAGTTCACGCTGGCGCGAAACGAGCGCGATCTGCTGGTCGTGTTCCATCAGATCGGCAGTCACGGGCCTGCCTATTACAAACGCTCGACGCCCGCCTATCGCAGCTTCGAGCCGGTTTGCGAGACGAGCGAAATCCAGTCCTGCTCACAGGAGCAGATCGTCAATACCTATGACAATTCGATCCGCTATACGGATCATATTCTGGCGGACATCATCGATACGCTGTCGCGCTCGTCGGATCGATTCGACACGGCGCTTCTCTATGTGTCGGATCATGGCGAGTCGCTCGGCGAGGGCGGGCTCTATCTGCACGGGCTTCCCTACATGTTCGCGCCGGACGCGCAGAAACATGTGCCGATGATCTTCTGGGCATCGCCCGGCTACCGGGAGGCGGCATCGCTCGACAAGGGCTGCCTCGCGGCGGAATCGTCGTCCGAATTCAGTCACGACAATCTGTTTCACTCGATGCTCGGGCTCTTCGATATCGAGACCGACGCCTATCGCAGCGAGATGGACATCTTCGCGCCCTGCAGGCCCCTGGCGCGGACCGCGGCGCTGGCGCGC
>JAJLKS010000093.1:0-6725 GCA_033838765.1 Alphaproteobacteria bacterium | reverse complement strand
CCAGTCGGTGAAGCGCGACGACTTGTCGACATTGCCGCCTGCGAGTTTCCGCACCAGCGTTTCATAGCCGATCGAGTCCCCGAAGCCGCAGACCATGGCCGCAACCTGCGTGTCGAACAGGGGGTCGGGGATGGCATCGCCCTCATGGAAGAAGATTTCGATGTCCTGACGCGCCGCGTGAAACACCTTCACGACCTTGCGGTTCTTCATCAGCGTATAGAAGGGCGCAAGGTCGATATCGGGCGCCAGCGGGTCGACGATGATCTCGTCCTTCGGCCCGGCCAGCTGGATCAGGCACAGGACCGGCCAGAAGGTCGAATCCCGCATGAATTCCGTGTCGACAGTGACATATCCGGCTCCCGAAAGCCGGTCACAGGCGGCCTTCAGGGCCTCGCTCGTCGTGATAATTTCCATGCGCCGCTCTATAGCCGATCTCGCCCACCCTGTCGCGGGTCGAGACAAGAGCGCGGGAGGGGCGGGCGCCCTTGACAAGGGCCGCCGATCCGTGCGCTTTTGCCGGTCGCCGGGGGTACAACTATAGTAATCCTCCGCCGATTCGTTCTTGAATCTCAAGGCCTTATGACAATGAGCAGTTTTCGCAGCCACACCTGTGGCGAGCTTCGCAAGTCGCATGTGGGCGAAACCGTCCGCCTCTCCGGCTGGGTCCACCGCAAGCGGGACCATGGCGGCCTGCTTTTCATCGATTTGCGCGACAATTACGGCCTGACCCAGCTCGTTTTCGACCCGGACCGGGCAGCGGCTTTCGGCCTCGCCGAAAGGGTGCGCTCCGAATATGTGGTTTCGATCGAGGGCGAGGTCGTCGCGCGCTCTGCGGAAACCGTGAACCCGAACCTGCCGACCGGCGACATAGAGATCGCAGTGTCCGCGCTGGAGGTGCTTTCCGAGGCGCAGGACCTGCCGCTGCCGGTCTTCGGCGAACCGGACTACCCCGAAGACATCCGCCTGACCTACCGCTTTCTCGACCTGCGCCGCGAAACGCTGCACAGGAACATCCTGCTGCGTTCGAAGATCATCGCCTCGATCCGCCGCCGTATGACGGAAGCAGGGTTCAACGAATTCCAGACGCCGATCCTGACAGCCTCGAGCCCCGAAGGTGCGCGCGACTTCCTCGTGCCCTCGCGCATCCACCCCGGCAAGTTCTATGCGCTGCCGCAGGCGCCGCAGCAGTTCAAGCAGCTCATCATGGTGGCGGGCTTCGATCGCTACTTCCAGATCGCGCCCTGCTTCCGCGACGAGGATGCCCGCGCCGACCGCAGCCCGGGCGAGTTCTATCAGCTCGACGTGGAAATGAGCTTCGTCAATCAGGACGATGTGTTCTCGGCTATCGAGCCCGTGCTCCACGGCCTGTTTGAGGAGTTCGCGGGCGACCGCAAGGTTTCGCCCTATCCCTTCATCCGCATTCCCTATGCGGAGGCGATGCGCAAATACGGCTCAGACAAGCCGGACCTGCGTAACCCGATCGAGATGCAGAACGTCACGGATCATTTCCGTGGTTCGGGCTTCAAGGTCTTTGCCGGCATGATCGAAAAGGATTCGAAGGTCGAGGTCTGGGCGATCCCGGCGCCGGGCGGCGGCAACCGCGCCTTCTGCGACCGCATGAATTCATGGGCGCAGGGCGAAGGCCAGCCGGGCCTTGGCTACATCTTCTTCCGCGAGGAAGCGGGCGCGCTCGAAGGCGCAGGCCCCGTCGCCAAGAACATCGGCCCGGAACGCACGGAAGCGATCCGCACACAGCTCGGCCTCAAGGAAGGCGATGCCGTCTTCTTCGTCGCCGGCCAGCCGGGCAAGTTCGCAAGCTTTGCCGGTCAGGCGCGCACGCGCGTCGGCACCGAGCTCGGCATTGTGGAAGAGGGCGTCTTCAAGTTCTGCTGGATCGTCGACTTCCCGATGTATGAGTGGAACGAGGACGAGAAGAAGATCGACTTCTCGCACAACCCGTTTTCCATGCCGAACTTCCCGCTCGACCGGTTCCTTGCACTCGGCAAGGACGACGCGGACGAAATCCTCGGCATCACCGCCTTCCAGTACGACATCGTCTGCAATGGTGTGGAGCTTTCCTCGGGCGCCATCCGGAACCACAAGCCGGACGTCATGTACAAGGCCTTCGAGATCGCGGGCTATGACAAGTCCGTGGTCGAGACGAAGTTCGGCGGCATGCTCAACGCGTTCAAGTTCGGCGCTCCGCCGCATGGAGGCCTTGCGCCCGGTGTCGACCGCATGGTGATGCTGCTCGCGGGCGTCGAGAACCTCCGCGAGGTGACGATGTTCCCGATGAACCAGCAGGCGCAGGACCTGCTGATGCAGGCGCCGTCCGAGGTCGAGCCGAAGCAGCTCAAGGAACTTCACATCCGCCTGGCGCTGCCGCTGGAAAAGAAAAAGGAAAGCTGAGGCCTTCCGCATCGAACGAAAAAGGGAAGGCCGGTGCCTTCCCTTTTTTATTTCATGTCTTGTCACTGCGCCGGTGGCGGTGTGGTTTCCTCGAACACCGGAATGGGCAGGGCGTCGATCGGAATGATGTTGCCGTTCGAGGTGCTGATGGCGCTGCCGGCGATATTGGCGCCGAACTGCGAGTGCCCGTAACGGATCGGGCTCACCGTGCCGTCAATCCGGACTTTGCCGCGCTGAAGCGTGGTCGCCTCCGTCACCTTGCCGGAAAGGCTCTCCGGCGTGTGGCGGCCGCTGACGATCTGGTAGAGGAGCAGCGCGCGGGCATTTTCCTTGTTGCTGGGATTGTCGCCCGTGAGCATGTCGTCGACGCCGCCGGGCTGGCGGGCGAGCGCCTCGTCCGTCGGTGCAAATACGGTGATGTTGCTTTCCGAGTAGCGGAACTTCAGATCGTTCGCCTCGATCATCTTCACAAGCGTCGAAAACTGCGGATCGGCCTTCAGCGTTTCAAGCACATTGGCGGCGAAGGCCGGAGCGGCGGCAAGGGCGCTCATTGCAAGTGCCGCGAGAAAGATGCCGGTTCTCTTCATCTTTGTTGCCTTTCGATTGGCGGTCATGGCCCGGAGGGGTCACGCGCAAAGCATATCTAGTGGGCGATTTTGACCGGAATACGACATTTCAGCCAGCCCGGCGGTGTGGAATGGACTCATAAGTCATTGAAAATAATACGGTTTGCCGGGCTGGGCCAGCCGGGCGAAATCGAAACCTGCGGTTAAGACCGCCGCGATAACAATGTGACGTTAACTGCGGAATGTGCCCATGAGCCTTGCCGACAAAAAAGCCATGCCGGAACCCGATGTCCGCGCCCCCGTGCCGCCCCATCTGATGGCCGCGGTGGCGGAGGCGTTTGCGATCGGCCGCTGGAAATGGGACGTGCGGAGCGGCGAGATCGAGCTTCTGAACGACACGCTCGATGCCCACAATGCGCCCCGCAGGATGTTCTCGAAAGGCGCGGAGCGCACTCCCGCAATGGCGCGGCTCGACGCGTGGTTGCAGGGCTGCAAGGAGGGCGACACCGTCACCGCAAGTTTCACGCTTCGGGACGACCCAGTTGCCGTGCGTGTTTTCTGTCTGGGCCGGGACGAAAAATCCGTCTGGGGCCTCGTGCAGGACTGTACCGCCGACACGCTGAATGTTGAAAACGATCAGCGCTTCCGCATGGCGCTGATGGGCGCCGCACATGGCATCGCGCTGGTTGGACTCGACGGCGCCTTCATGCAGGTCAACGAAGCCCTGTGCCGCATGCTCGGCTACACGGATGCGGAACTGCGCGCACTGTCCTTTCAGGACATAACGCACCCCGACAATCTCGAAACGGATCTCGATCAGCTGCATGAATGCATCGAGGGTATGCGCACGACATATCAGATGGAGAAGCGCTACTTCCGCAAGGATGGCGATGTCATCTGGGTCAATCTAGCGGTTTCCATCCTGCGGGCCGAAAACAATACACCTCTCTATTTTATCTCCCAGATACAGGACATTACCGCCCGCAAGCAGGCCGAAGAACAGCTTGTGACCGCGCGCGACGAAGCCAAGAATGCGAGCGCAGCGAAGAGCGCCTTCCTCGCCTCGATGAGCCATGAAATCCGCACGCCCATGACGGGCGTGATGGGCATGCTCGACATGCTGGCGGAAAGCGGCGTCTCGGGCGATCAGTTCGAACTCATCAAGACGGCGCGCAGCTCGGCCGAAATGCTGCTCTCGATCATCAATGACGTGCTGGACATGGCAAAGCTCGAAGCCGGCCGGGTCGAGATTGCAAGGCGCGACTTCCACGCCGAAAAGCTCCTCCACACGGTCTGCGACATGATGGCGGGACGGGCGGAAGCAAAGGGGCTCCGCTTCAATGCCGTGCTGCCCATGTCGGCCCGCGTCTGGCTCAAGGGCGACCCCGACCGCATTTCGCAGATCCTGTTCAACATTCTCGGCAATGCGGTGAAGTTCACCGATGAAGGCGAAGTGTCGCTCTCCGCCGAAACGCGCCAGACCGATTCCGGCCTCGACCTTGTGCTGAAGGTCACGGATACGGGCCGCGGCATACCCGCCGACAAGACGGAAAGCATCTTCCGCGAGTTCGAGCGCGTGCAGGAAGAGACCGGCGCGCGCGTGGAAGGAACCGGTCTCGGCCTTGCCATCGTGTCTCGCCTTGTCGACGCCATGAGCGGCCGGATCGAGCTTGAGAGCGAATTCGGCAAGGGGTCCACTTTCATTGTGACCTTGCCGCTTGCGGCAGGCAATGCGCCCGCCGAGGCGGCGGAAGCGCCCGCACCGGCGCAGCCTGCGGCGCCGCCGCCAGCGAGCGCGGAAACGAAGGGCGGCAAGACACAGATCGCCGTGCTCGTCGTCGAAGACAATGCGGTGAACCGCAAGGTCATCGGCTCCGTTCTCGCTATTGCGGGCATCGAACCCGTTTATGCCTTCGATGGCCAGCAGGCGCTCGACGCCGTGAAGGGCGCCGATTTCGATGTCGTCTTCATGGATGTGATGATGCCGGTGATGGACGGGCTGACGGCGACGCGGAAGCTGCGCGAAGCGGGTTTCACCAAGCCGATCCTTGGCCTCACGGCGAATGCCATGCAGCATCACCGCGAAGCCTGCTTCGAAGCCGGCATGGACGACCATATCGCAAAGCCCTTCCGGCCTGCGGATATTCTCACCGCATTGAAGAAGCACGTCGGCGATCACGCGACAGGCTGAATATTTCGGGCCGCAATGGACAAGGTTGCGGTAGGCGCAGGTAGCCAGGGTTGCATAGGGTTGAACGGAAACATTCCGTTTGCCTGTACCATGCCCGATTATTGCCGACACCTCATTCTCGTGAACCACCCGATGGGTCAGGACGCCCGCGACTTCGAGGAGATCGCTGCGCGGATGGCAGTCATTGCGCCCGAAATCCGCGTCACCATCGTTGGCACAGCAAGCTGCGAGGACGAATTGCCGGAGGCGCTCTGGCAGCATCCGGTGCTCACCGTATCCATGATGGCGACACGCCGCTTCCGGCCGAAGCGCGGCACCTTCTATCAGGGATTTCCGGTGCCGAAATTCATCCAGATGGAAAGGTTCGAGGCCGCGGGGTTGAACATTCCCATGACGGCGCGTTATGCGCTTGGCCGCCAGCTCGATCCCGCGCGCTGGGGCGAACATGTGGTGCTGAAAACGGCGGCGCCCGGCGCAACATCGAAAGGCGATGCCGTCTTCGTGCTGCCGACGAGGCGCGTGGCGGCGCTGGCGCCCGTTCTCTTCCCGCCGGGGCACAAGGGCAGGGCGGCGCTTCTTGTGCAGCGTTTCATCGACACGGGTGAGCAGCCGGAGAGCCTGCGCGTGCTGACGCTGTTCGGTGAGCCCTTGCTCGCCATGCTCTACCGGGCGCATGAAAGGCGCCCGCCGCTCGACGCGCCGGAAGACGTGCTGCTGCGCGGGCCTTTCGCCTCCAATACCGATCCGCATTTCAGCTGCATGCTGGTCGAGCATGAGGACAAGGTGCTCGCCTTCGCGCGCCGCGCCGCCCGCGCCTTGCCGCGCATTCCCTTGCTTGGCCTCGATATCGTGCGTGAGGCAGGGAGCGGCCGTCTTTATGTGCTTGAAGGCAATCCCGGCGGCAACACCTGGCACTTCTCCTCGAAACTCGCCGAGGAAGGCCGCCAGGAAGTATCCCGTGAGCAGCGCATCGAACAGATGGATGCCTGGGGTATCGCGGCGCGCGTGCTTGTGGAGCGGACGCGCGCCGAAGCATCGTGACATGTGGGCGCTGCTCCGCCAGGCATGAGCCTCCGGAGGCGCGCAAAAGGTGGAAGTGCGCGGGGCAGGGAACGCAAACACCATGTATCTCGCATGTGACATGTGGCACATGTAAGGGCGGTTCACGTTCCGCCCCGCGCATTGCGGTTTTCCGGAGGGAGAGTGTCTTTCAAGACCGTCAGCCGCTTTTATCGGCGGTGACGGTCCCGGGCCGTAATACCCGGCTCGTCCCTTGCCTCCCGGGAAAGACGGTCTGGTACCGACTTTCGCAGGCCGCAACCCCTCTCCACGCCTTCGGCCAGTCCGGACGCGCCTTCCATGGAGCGAGTGCATCTAATATGGGGGCTCAAAGATAGGCGGGGATAAGTTTTTTAGGCGGGAATAAGTTGGAGCGGAAACGGCGCTTTGCCGTCAGCAAACCTTCCCGTTTCAATCGTCATGGCCCGGCTTGTCAGGGCCATGACGATTTTTGGGATATGAAAATGTAGCCCTGGACCCCCGGGTCAAGCCCGGGGGTG
>JAJLKS010000092.1:0-1907 GCA_033838765.1 Alphaproteobacteria bacterium | reverse complement strand
TGCCGCCATAGGACGCGCGGATTTGGCGTGCCTGCCGCGCATCGATCACGCCCTTCTCGATTCCGCCCGCGACATAGGGCGGCCAGATGAGATGCGGACCCTCCCAGTCCGGGTCGTACATCGAGGCATAGGGCTCGGGCGTGTCGAACGGCTCATGCGGGTCGAATTCATCGACGAAGATCATGAAGCGGTCATGGTGGCCTGCATTTTCGGCAAGCCAATGTGCGGCCGCGCCCATGGTGCGCGGACCCGGAAAGTCCTCCTCGCACCGGAAATAGCCGCGCGAGTCATCATAGGGCATGTGCTTGCGCATGAAATTCGGCGCGCCGGCCCAGCTTGGATCCGGCCGTGTCTTCCACGGGTCGCCTTCATGACCACGCTGATAATCCCAGGCCGTGAAGTCGACGTGGTAATTCTCGCCGCCCGTTTCGAAGAGATGCGGATGGTCGGAAATGAGCTGCGTCACCACGCCCTTCTTGCGAAGCTCATATGTGATCGCGTCTTCCCAGATTTCCACCGACCCCCAAGGGCGCCAGAGGAAGTCGAGCGAGCCACAGAGGATGTCATGCCGCGCCGGCATGCAGGGGAGCGAACCCGTGTAGTGCCGCGTGAAGCGCGTGGCGCGGGCGGCAAAACGGTCGAGATTTGGCGTTGCGAATTCGCTGCCGCCATAGGCACCGAGCATGTGCCTGTTAAGACTGTCCAGCAGAATGACGATGGCATTCTTCGGCGCGCGCGGCGCGGCCGGTTTGTCCTCGGCGCTCAAATGTTCCTCCCCTGCCGATCCCCTTGGGGCTCAAGTATGGAGGACGCGCCCATAGGCGTCGAGTACCGCCTCATGCATGGCTTCGGAAAGTGTCGGATGCGGGAAGATTGTGTGCATCAGTTCCGCTTCCGTCGTCTCCAGTGACATGGCGATTCCATAGCCCTGAATGAGCTCAGTCACTTCGGGGCCAATCATGTGGGCACCCAGCAGTTCTCCGGTCTTGGCGTCGAACACAGCCTTCACGAAACCGCCGGTCTCGCCAAGCGCAATGGCCTTGCCGTTCGCCTTGAAGGGAAATCGGCCGACCTTCACCTCATAGCCTTTTTCCTTTGCCTTTGCTTCGGTGAGGCCGACACTCGCAATCTGCGGCGAGGAATAGGTACAGCCGGGGATACGGGCCGGTTTCAAAGGGTGCAGGCCCTTCACGCCCGCTATGCGCTCCACCGCGATCACGCCCTCATGGCTCGCCTTGTGCGCGAGCCAGGGCGGACCGGCAAGATCACCGATGGCATAAATGCCCTGCACGCCGGTCTCCAGCCATTCGTTGACGACGACATGGGACTTCTCGACCTTCACGCCGGCCTTTTCGAGCCCGAGATTTTCGACATTGCCGACAATGCCGACAGCCGAAATGACCTTTTCGGCTTCCAGCGTCTCGCTCTTGCCGCCGACCGAGATCTCTATTTTCGCGCCGCTGCCGGAGATGTCGGTCTTTCCGATCCTGGCGCCGGTGAGGATACGGATGCCGCGCTTCTTGAAAGCGCGTGCGGCCTCCTTCGAGATTTCCTCGTCCTCGACGGGCAGGATTCGGTCCTGCACCTCGACCACCGTCACTTCCACGCCGAAGGCACGGTAGAAACTCGCGAATTCGATGCCGATGGCGCCCGAGCCGACAACGATCAACGATTTCGGCATCGCTTTCGGCACCATCGCCTCACGATAGGTCCAGACCGTCTTGCCATCAGGCTCCAGACCCTCGATCACGCGGGCGCGCGCGCCGGTTGCGAGGATCACATTCTTCGCGCCGATCTCGCGCGTCTTGCCTTCCTTGTCCTTGACAGCGATCCTGCTTTCACCGGCGAGACTGCCCGCGCCTTCGATCACGTCGATCTTGTTCTTCTTCATCAGGAATTTGACGCCG
>JAJLKS010000091.1:0-2085 GCA_033838765.1 Alphaproteobacteria bacterium | reverse complement strand
TGCCTGAGCAATTCCACCTGCTGAGGAAAGACGCCGATGTCGTAAGCCTGCGGTCCCGGCTGCAGCGCCCGCGTGGTGCGCTGGTCCCCACCCGGCGCGCGGCCCATGCCGAGGTCGATACGGCCCGGATAGAGCGTCTCGAGAACGCGGAAACATTCCGCCACCTTGAGAGGGCTGTAATGCGGCAGCATGACGCCGCCGGAGCCGACGCGGATGCGGCGCGTTGCCGCCGCAACGGCGGCAATCAGCACTTCGGGCGCAGAGCCCGCGAAAGACGAGGTGTTGTGGTGTTCGGCAAGCCAGTAGCGCGAATAGCCGAAGCCTTCCGCAGCCTTCGCAAGCTCGATCGTATTGACGAAGGCTTCCGCCGCCGTGCCGCCCTTCCGGATTGGCGACTGATCGAGAACGCTCAAGCTGACCATCGAAGACGTCTCCCCTTGCTTCGGTCTTCCTGAAATATGGATCAGGACTCCTGTTTTTCCAGCGGCCGCTTCTTCACGCGCTTCACGATGCCGGAATAGTTGAGAAGGATACGCTCGTCCGCGCCCTTGCCGGTGAAAACCTGACCGCGCACGAAGACCATACTGCCCGTGTTGCGGACGATCTCGCCCCGCGCCTCGATGAATTCACCGGCACCCGCGGCAGCGGTAAATTCCGCCGAGAAGGAAACTGTCACCGACGGTCCCTGCAGGATGTCGCGTCCGAAGGCGAAGAGCGAGAAATCGGCGAAGGTCATCAGCAGCCCGCCATGAAGGAACCCGCCGCCATTGCAGTGCAGCGGTGTCGCCTCAAAGGCGCAGGTTATGTTGCCGTCTTCGTTCTTCCGGAAGAAGAAAGGCCCGGCATGATCCTCGAACGGATCGTGACCTTCCCAGGTCTGATAGCCGGCGAGGCGGCTGCTGAGGCTTGTATTCATCGCTACGCGACCCGTTCTGATTGGCATTGGCGCGCCTTTTATCAGGAAGGCGACACTTTCCAAAGCCTGCGGCGATTTTTACATCCGGCAGGCGGACCGCGTTAAACGCTTCGTTACAATAAGTGACCAATCTGACTTGATCGGGAACAGGAATTCGGCGTCTCGCAATGGCGGCCCTGCAGGAAAATCGGCGCATCGAGCAAAGCGCGCACCGGATCGCACCGGAAGAGTTGCGTGATCCGGCGCTTGTTGCGTTCTGGCGGCACTGGCTCGAAAAGCGGCCTGAAGGCGGCTTGCCGCTGCGCGCGGCAATCGAACCGATTCGCTTTCCGCGCCTGCTGCCGCGCATGTTCATCATTCAGGTCACGGGCCGTCCGCAGGTCTTCAGCTACACGCTGGTCGGTGAGGAGAACATCGAAGCGCATGGATCGAGTTTCAAATGTCAGGATGTCCGCGAGCTGGACGACCCCTGGCCCGGCTACGGCGCTTCGCTCCATGAATTCTATTCCCATGTCTCGGCGCACCGGGACGCGGTGGCGGCCTGTGGCGTGATGACATTCCTCGACAAGGAATTCCGCCGTTTCGAGGCTATTTATCTGCCCGTCGCCGATGAGCATGGAGAGGTGAACCGGATACTGGGCGCCGCCAACTACAGCTCCTGAGCCTCATTTCGGGACGGCGGATTCCGGCGCCGTTTACCATTCCTGTTCAATGTCCGTTAGGGAAATGAGATCAATCTCTCGTGGCACGGGGCGGCTATCAGGCCGCCGGACAATTCGGGTTTGGGCATGGTCGTTCTCGCAGAACAGCGCAGCTTGGAATCAGGCGACGTCCTGGCGGAAGCACAGGCGCATGGCGTGGCCTTCCGCCGCCTGAGAGATCTGCGCGAACCGCTTTGCCTCGACATGCTGTCCTACTGGAACGAGTTGCGCGGCGAGCGCACCATGCCGCGCCCCGATGAAATCGATCCCGTCCGTTTCGCCCGCCATATGCCCCATCTTCTGGTCGTGCAGATCGACTGGGAGCCGTTCGATGTCAGCTATAGGCTTCTGGGCGGCGATTTCGTCGATGCGCATGGCGCGAATTACAAAGGCCAGCGCGTGCTTGAAAGCCACACGCATACCGGCCGCTTCAGCGAAGTCCTGTTCGAGTTCTACCGCTTCGTTGCG
>JAJLKS010000090.1:0-6397 GCA_033838765.1 Alphaproteobacteria bacterium | reverse complement strand
ACGAAGGTCTCGCGCAGATCCTCGATATAGATTTCCTTGATGCCGAGCATCTCGGCCTTCTTGCGCGCGGGCTCCAGCTCCTCGCCCTGGCCCAGATCGGCGGTGAAGGTCACCACCTCGCAGCCATAGGTCTCCTGCAGCCATTTCAGGATGATCGAGGTGTCGAGGCCGCCCGAATAGGCCAGGACCACCTTTTTCACGGATTTGTCGGCGCTCATGTCGTCACCTTGTCGGAGGGGTCGATTTTGCGGCGCACTATAGGGAAATCCGCCCTTGCGGCAAGGGGAGGGCCGCGAAGCGGGACGGGACGCCCTTTCGCTGCCATAATCGCCCGGAATCAGGCCGGTTTCGGGGGGATCCCATGCAATTTTCCACCATTCTGCTCGTGCTTGCCGCGGCTGTCCTTGTGGGCGGCTATGTCTGGTATGTGAGCCTCATCACGCGGCGGAACGAGGTGCGCGAGGCGATGGGCTCGATCGACGTGCAGCTTCGCAAGCGGTTCGACCTCCTGCCGAATATCGTGGCGCTGGCGCAGAAATTCATGACGCATGAGCGTGAATTGCTCGAAGGGCTGACGGCGCTCCGCGCGAAAGTGGCCGAGCCCTATGCGAAGGACGATCCGGCGGCGGTCGGCGCCCATCTCGAGGCGTCGCGCGCGCTGGAGGCGGGCATGATGCGGCTCTTTGCGGTGGCCGAGAATTATCCCGAACTCCGCTCCGCCGAAACGGTGACGCGGGCGCAGGCAACCTTCGAGGAAGTGGAAGGCAATATCGCCGCCGCCCGGCGCTTCTACAATTCGGCGGTGACGCGGCTCAACAATGCGGTCGAGATTTTCCCCGGCTCCATCATCGCGCGGATCGCCAATGTGCAGCCCTTCCCCTTCTACGAGGTGGAAGATGCGGCGGCGCGCGAGCCGGTCGATGTCAACAAGCTGATGAGCTGAGGCAGCCGTGCCGGAGCCCGCGCCCGGTTTCGCGAGCTTCTACGAGCGCGAGATCGAGCCTTTCATCGCGGAGAAGGAGGCGGAGCGCAAGCAGGTCGCGCGCCGTGCGATCTGGCGCGCGGCGCCCATCATCGCGGCGGGACTCGTCTGCTTCGCGCTGTCCGCGGCCATTGCGGATGAGGACATGCGCGGGCTCGCGCTGTTCGGCTCCGTCGTCATCGTCATCATCGGCCTGCTGCAATTCACGGCGCTGTTCACCTGGGGACGGACATTCGCCGAGGAACTTTCGGCGAAGATTTTCGGCCATTTCGGCTATCGCTATGCGCCGGAAGCGCCGCCCGGTTTTCTGGAGGCTTTCGAGCGGTGCCATCTGCTGCCCGGCTACAGCCGCAAGACGCTTGAAGATCATGTCGCGGGCGAAGCGAATGGCGTGCCCTTCGAGCTTGCCGAGGCCTTTCTCGAAAGGCGGGTCAGGCGCGACAAGCGGGACGACTACGAACTTGTGTTTCGCGGGCTCGTCGCGCGTTACCGTTTCCCGAAGCGCTTTTCCGGCCGCACGATCGTCCGCGCCGATCGGGGCATGATGAATGCACTGTCGCATGGCGGTATTTCCGGCGCGCGCGTCCGCCTCGAAGACCCTCGCTTTGAAGAGCATTTCGAGGTCTTTTCCGAAGATCAGGTCGAGGCGCGCTATCTGCTGACACCCGCCTTCATGGAGCGGCTTGTGGCGCTGAAGGAAAGCACGGGCGAGCCGATGCAGGCGGCTTTCGAAGGCGAAGACCTGCTTCTCGCCATCGATGGGCGGCGGGGCTATTTCTCGCAGCCGCCCGTCTGGAAGGATTTGCGCGCGAGCGATCACATCCGCCGCTTCGTCGAGGATATCGGCCTGATCCGCGATATTGCGGAGACGCTGAAGCTCGATGCGCAGACGAGGGTGTGAGGTTCCCCGCAAGCCCCATTGCGTGGATTGGCTCTGGCTGCCGGGCATCGGCGCGTGTAGAATAGTGTATCTACATCATGGAGGCCGCCCGTGGGAGTCGAGTTCTGGTACGAGTTCGCAAGCACCTATTCCTATCCGGCGGCGATGCGCGTGGAGAGCGACGCAAAGGCGGCCGGCGTCACGCTTCGCTGGCGGCCGTTCCTGCTCGGGCCGATTTTCGGGGCGCAGGGCTGGAACGACAGTCCCTTCAACATCTATCCCGCCAAGGTAAAATATATGTGGCGCGACATGGCGCGCATCTGCGAGGCGGCGGGTCTCACGCTGAAGGAGCCGGTGCGCTTTCCGCAGAACGGGTTGAAGGCGGCGCGGCTCGCGCTGCTCGGACAGGATGAGGCCTGGGGGCCGGAGTTCACGCGGCGCGTCTATCTCGCGAATTTCGCGGAGCAGAAGGATATTTCGGATGAGAACGTACTCGCGGAGATTCTCACCTCGCTCTCGCTCGATGCGGCGGTGCTGATGGCGCAGTCCAATGCGCAGGACAACAAGGACAGGCTCAAGGCGCAGACGGAGGAAGCCGTTCGCCGCGGGATATTCGGCGCGCCGAGCTTTCTTGCGGGCGACGAACTTTTCTGGGGGAACGACCGGCTCGAAGCGGCGCTCGACTGGGCGAGGCGTTAGCTCTTGCGGAAGCGTTCGGGCAAGCCGGCTTCCGGGATCAGCAAATCGTCCAGAATATCGAGCCAGATTTCCTCGATGAGTTCGGCCTTGCCCTCGCGCTGCGGAATGGCGCGGTCCGGGTCTTTCGAATAGTCGGCAAAGGCCTTGTCGCGCGCTTCTTTCGACGGCCAGCGCGCATAGGCGACGAAGTCGCCATTCTCCGCGCGGTGCAGCCGCGATCCGCCGCCGCCATGCCGCGCCATAATGTCTTTGGTAATTTCGTGCCAGCGCCGCGCGAAATAGTCTTCGTCTTCGGGCTTCACACGCCAGCGATAGATGGCGGCTTTCATGGCCTCAGGCCTCCGCGCGTTCTTCCCTGAACCGCTCGCTCGCGCGCTTCTTCACCGTCTCGCTCTTCAATTGTCCGCAGGCGGCCATGATGTCGCGGCCGCGCGGGGTGCGGACGGGGCTCGCATAGCCCGCGCGATTGACGAAGTCGGCGAATTTCTCGATCTGCGCCCAGTCGGAGCACTCGTAAGGCGAGCCCGGCCAGGGATTGAAGGGGATCAGGTTGATCTTCGCCGGAATGCCTTTGAGGAGCCGCACGAGTTCCTTGGCATCCTCGATCGAATCGTTCACGCCTTTCAGCATCACATATTCGAAGGTGATGCGCCGCGCATTCGACAGGCCCGGATAATTCCGGCAGGCGTCGAGCAGTTCCCGGATCGGATATTTCTTGTTCAGGGGCACCAGCTTGTTGCGCGTCTCGTCGTTCACGGCATGGAGCGAGATCGCCAGCATGCAGCCGATATCGGCGCCTGCCTTTTCGATCATCGGCACGACGCCAGAGGTCGAGAGCGTGATGCGGCGCTTCGAGAGCGAAATGCCTTCACCGTCCGAAATCACATCGAGCGCATCGCGCACATTGTCGAAATTATAGAGCGGCTCGCCCATGCCCATCATCACGATATTGGTGATGAGGCGGTCGTCGGAATTGCGATTGGAGTCCGGCCATTCGCCCAGCGCGTCGCGCGCGATCAGCACCTGACCGACGATTTCACCTGCCGTGAGATTGCGCACGAGTTTCTGCGTGCCGGTATGGCAGAAGGTACAGGTGAGCGTGCAGCCGACCTGGCTTGAGACGCAGAGCGTGCCGCGCCCTTCTTCGGGAATGTAGACCGTCTCGATTTCCGGCCCCGGCACGCCCGGCACGCCGGAGGGAAGCCGCAGCAGCCATTTCCGCGTGCCGTCGACCGATTTCTGTTCGGTGACGACTTCGAGTCGCGAAATGTCGAAAGCCGCGCCAAGCGTCTCGCGCAGCTCTTTCGAGAGCGTCGTCATGCGGCTGAAATCCGTGAAGCCGCTCTTGTAGAGGCCGTTCCAGATCTGGCCGGCGCGCATACGGAGTTGCTTCTCCGGCAGGCCCGCCGCTTTCAGCGCGTCCATGAGCTGCGGCCTCGTCAGCCCGACAAGGCTCTGCTTCGCGCGCGTGGGCGCCGCCGCCGGGGAGGCAGAACCGCGTTTCTCATGAGCGATGTCGAGTGCCGTCATGGCCAGTACCTGAAAGCCGCAAGACCGCACCCGCTTGAGCAGGCGCGGCCGAATGAGGCTTCTCATAACATAAAGAGCCGCAGGGGCACCAACAGGCGCAGCATCCTGCGGGCAAAACGGCGGAAATCCCGGAGATTTCCGCCTTGCCGGACCTTACTTGCAGGTCTCGTCGATCTTGTTGAGCGCCGCTGTCGAGCCTTTCAGCGAATAGGTGTCGGTGGTCAGCGTGTCGCGCTGCGAGGTGCCGCGGATTTCCATCGAGCTGCCGGAGCGGAGCGCGCGGACCATCTTGGCCTCGTCGGACGGGTTTTCGAGCCAGGCCCAGAAGCGGTGTTCGCCGCCCTGCTGCACGCCCGAGAACATCTGGAAGCGGTCGCTGCCGATCTGGGCGAAGGGGCGGCTCGTGTCCTTGAAGGGATAGCCGATCCGCATGCTGATCTCGTTTTTCGTGTTCCGCGCCGGGCGGTGCGTCACCATGAAATAGATGTCGCCGCGATTGGCGCCCGAAGGGGCCGATTTCGTGGGCGTGGTCATGGCATAGCACATGCGCTCATTGCCCGAGCCGTAGCTGTAGGCCGACCAGTCGTCGTAGCGGCCGAGGAGCTTCGGCGCTTCCTGGGCGGATGCCGTGGCGGCGAGGCCGGTCACGGCGAAGGTCAGTCCCAGGGCGGCAATGGCCATCTTGAAAGGCGAGGAAAGAAACGGACGTCTCGGCATGTTCTCCAACTCTTCTCAGCCAGCATTTTCCAGATTGGGCAGCCTGTATCGTCCGGCCCGGGATTCGCGCCTGACCATACCGGCACACGGCCCCGATTTCCAGACGCCGCCGCCCGCAAGTCCCCTTGCCGGGCCGCTTTCCGGCCCGTTCGGGGTCCGAATTTGCGGGCGTCTTGTGGCGGAAGCATGGCAGGCGGCCCGAACAGGGCGCCAATCTGGCGAATATCGGCCTCATCGTGCTAAGGGAATGGCAGCGATATTTTCAGAACGCGATCCAATAAAGGGGAGACGACCATGAAAGCCGTTCTTTGCAAGGAATACGGGCCGCCGGACAGCCTCGTGATCGAGGAGGTGCCGAGCCCCGAGCCCAAAAAGGGCGAGGTGGTACTCGAGGTCCATGCGGCGGCCGTGAATTTCCCGGACGTCCTCATCATCGAGAACAAGTACCAGTTCAAGCCGCCGCTGCCCTTCTCGCCGGGCGGCGAGGTCTCCGGCAAGGTCATTAAGGTCGGCGAGGGCGTCGACAAGGTGAAGGTTGGCGACCGCGTGATCGGCTCCTGCGGCTGGGGCGGCTTCTCGGAAGAGATCGCACTCGATCAGGCCCGCGTGACGCCGATCCCGGACGAGATGGACTATGTGACGGCGTCTGCCTTCCTGATGACCTATGGCACCTCGCATCATGCGCTCAAGGACCGCGCAAACCTGAAGCCCGGCGAGACGCTGCTGGTGCTCGGTGCCGCGGGCGGTGTCGGCCTTGCCGCCGTCGAGCTTGGCAAGGCGATGGGCGCGCGCGTCATTGCGGCCGCTTCGTCGGAAGACAAGCTCGCCGTCTGCAAGGAGCATGGCGCGGACGAGACGATCCTCTATCCGGCAGGCACGCTCGACAAGGACGCGCAGAAGGCGCTGACAGACCGCATCAAGGAACTGACGGGCGGGCAGGGCGCCGATGTGGTCTACGATCCGGTCGGCGGCGATTATTCCGAAGCCGCGCTCCGCGCGACGAACTGGGAGGGCCGTTTCCTCGTGGTCGGCTTTGCCGCCGGTCCGATCCCGAAAATTCCGCTCAACCTCGCGCTCCTCAAGGGCTGCCAGATCGTCGGTGTCTTCTGGGGTGCCTTCACGGGCCGCGAGCCGAAGCGCCATCAGGAAAACCTGAAAGAGCTGATGACCTGGTTCAAGGCGGGCAAGCTCAAGCCGCATGTCTCCAAGACCTACAAGTTCGAGGAAGCGGCGCAGGCGCTGAAGGACATGGCGGCGCGCAAGGTAAAGGGCAAGATCGTCATCGTTCCCTCGCGCTAGCGAACGATGCAGCAGGGGGCGATCGAATGAGACGGGGATTGGTGACGCTCGGCATCGGCTTCGGTGTTGCCGTCCTCGCGCTCTTTGCATTTCTCATCTATGTGCTGCTCGCGTCGGGCGAGGCGAGATACTGGGAAGGCGAAATCGCCGCTTTCGAGCGGCGCGATGTTTCCAACCCGCCGCCGGACAATGCAGTTCTATTCATCGGCGGGCGCGACGTGCGGCTCTTGGAAGGCCTCGCCGAAGACATGTCGACTGTGCCGGTCATCCAGCGCGGCTTCGGGGGCGCG
>JAJLKS010000089.1:0-4219 GCA_033838765.1 Alphaproteobacteria bacterium | reverse complement strand
CATCTGCATCCTCGTCCCAAGGCACGGCGGGTGTGCCGCTCGCGCGCCCGGCTGCCGGAACGGCGGTCGCTTCCTTGCCGCCGTCCACATCGGCGCCGTCCGTGCCGCGCGATCCACTGCCGGCGCCTCCGGTTGCCGCCGGTGCGTTTCAGTGGCCGATACAGGGCAAAATTCTCTCTACCTTCGGGCCGAAGGCGAACGGGCTCCATAATGACGGCATCAATATCGCCGCTGAGTTGGGTGCGCCCGTCAAGGCATCGCAAAGCGGCGTGGTCGCCTATGCGGGGAATGAGCTGAAGGGCTATGGCAATCTGCTGCTTATCCGCCACGACAATGGCTGGGTCACCGCCTATGCACATAACAGCAAGCTGCTGGTGAGCCGTGGCGACACGGTCATGCGCGGACAGACTATCGCCCATGCAGGCAATACGGGCAGCGTGGTGACGCCGCAGGTGCATTTCGAAGTGCGTCAAGGCGCAAAGGCGATCGACCCGCAAACCGTCATCGGGATGTAACGGCTGACGTCAATCCAGCGTCTGGCCGAGCCGTCCCGCCAGGTCCTGAATGAACTGCCAGGCAACGCGGCCCGAGCGCGCGCCGCGTGTCGCCGCCCATTCGATGGCTTCGGCTTCCAGCTTCTCGCCATCTATCTTCAGGCCATAATGTTTGGCGTAGCCCGCGACCATGCCGAGATAGTCATCCTGACTGCAGTTGTGAAAGCCGAGCCAGAGGCCGAAACGGTCGGAGAGCGACACCTTTTCTTCCACCGCTTCCGACGGGTTGATCGCCGTCGAACGCTCGTTCTCCATCATGTCGCGCGGCATAAGGTGCCGCCGGTTCGAGGTCGCATAGAAGATGGCGTTCTTCGGGCGTCCCTCGATGCCGCCTTCAAGAACGGCCTTCAGGGATTTGTAGCTCGTGTCGTCATGGTCGAAGGAAAGGTCGTCACAGAACACGATGGCGCGGCGGTCCTGATTGCGCAGCAGCGTCATAAGGCGGGGCAGGCTCTCGATGTCCTCGCGGTGTATCTCGATCAGCATAAGGCAATTCGGGGTCTCGGCATTTACGGCCGCATGGGCCGCCTTCACGAGCGAACTCTTTCCCATGCCGCGCGCGCCCCACAGAAGAGCATTGTTCGCAGGCAGCCCGCGGGCGAAACGCCTGGTATTGTCCAGCAGGATGTCACGAACCCGGTCTACCCCCCGGATCAGGGACATATCGACCCGCGAAACCTCAGGCACGGGATCGGGCCGTCCGGTCTCGGCATTCCAGACGAACGCGTCGGCGGCATCGAAGCCTCCGCTTGCCGGCGGGGGCGGGGCCATCCTTTCAAGCGCATCTGCAATGCGTGCGAGGAGGGATATGCGATCCTGATCTGAGGTCATGTGGCTGGCTTGCGGAAGCTTGCTTCGGGTGAGGGTCGGAGCGGCACCGTAGCACCCGGGGGCAGGGCCGGAAAACTCTCTATATCCAGAAACTTGGGGCCTGCGCGGCAAGTGACCGGGTTCGGTTTGCAAATGGCCTTGCGGCCGGTATAGTCCCGCGCAATCAGGCGATTTGCGGCCCTTTACCCTCCGGGATCGGGCGCATGGCAAGCGAACAGGAGATATTGATGGGCGGCGGCGGTACCAGTGAATTCTTGCTCAATATTTTTCCGCTGCTCGCGTTTTTCGCGATCATGTACTTCCTGCTGATCCGCCCGCAGATGCGCCGGGCGAAGGAACACCGGGAAATGGTGGCGAATGTACGCCGTGGCGATGTGGTGGTGACGGCGGGCGGCATCGTCGGCAAGGTCACGAAGGTAGAGGACAACGAAGCGACAGTGGAAATCGCCGAGAATGTCCGCGTTCGGGTCGTGAAGAGCACGCTGGCGGATGTCCGCTCGAAGTCCGAGCCGGTGCCCGCGAACACCAACACGCCTTCTTAAGCAGATAACCGAACCTCGGGGGAGGCGGAAGAGACCGGCATGCTCTATTTCGAACGCTGGAAGGTCGTGCTCATCGCGCTGCTCTGCTTTGCAGGGCTTGCCTATTCCGCACCCAATTTCGTTCCGCGGTCTGCGCTTGAAAGCGTCCCCGGCTGGCTGCCAAACAAGCAAGTCAATCTGGGTCTCGATCTGCGCGGCGGTTCCTACATGCTGCTCGGCCTCGATACCAGCGGGCTCGAACAATCCAGACTGCAGGATCTCGTGAACGAGGTGCGCAATGCGCTTCGCGATGTCCGTGTGCCATATACCGGCCTTGGTATTCAGGGCGGGATCGTGACTGTCAGCATCACGAATCCGGAAGATGTCGAGAAAGCGCGCGACGCGGTCGACGGTCTGGCTTCGACGCTTCCCGGCAATGTCATGTCCGGCCTCCCGGAGCGTGACCTTCTTGTGAATGCCACGGGTCAACGCATCGAAGTGACGGTGACGGAAGCCGCCAAGCTGTCGCAACTCCAGCAGGCGGTTGCACAGACGATCGAGATCGTCCGGCGCCGTATCGACGCGATGGGTACGACGGAGCCCGTCATCCAGCGCCAGGGTGCGGACCGGATTCTCGTTCAGGTACCCGGCCTCGAAGATCCGCAGCAGCTCAAGGAAATTCTCGGGCGCACCGCGAAAATGAACTTCCGGCTCGTTTCGAACGCCATGTCGGCCCAGCAGGCTATTGCCACGCGTACCGTGCCTGCGGGTACCGAGATCCTCTATTCCGCCGAGGAACCGCGCGAGCCATTCCTTGTCGAGCGGCGCATCATGGTCGGTGGCGACCGGCTGACCAGCGCGCGGCCGGGGTTCGACCCGCAATCGGGGCAGCCTGTCGTCAATTTCGAGTTCGACTCGATTGGCGGGCGGCAATTCGGCGCGGTGACGCGCGACAATGTCGGACGGCCCTTTGCCATCGTGCTCGACAACGAAGTCATCAGTGCTCCCCGTATCAATGAACCCATCATGGGGGGACAGGGCCAGATCAGCGGAAATTTCACCGTTCAGGAAGCCGCCAATCTCGCGATCCTGTTGCAGTCAGGCGCGCTGCCGGTGGATATCACCATTCTCGAGGAGCGTACCGTCGGTCCGGGGCTTGGCGCCGACTCCATCGCAGCCGGTGAAATTGCGGCGCTCATCGGCGGCGCCGCGGTCGTCGTCTTCATGATCGCGAGCTACGGCTTTTTCGGCGTCCTTGCCGTCGTGGCGCTGGGTCTGAATATCCTGATGCTGTTCGCCATCCTTTCCGTGCTTCAGGCAACTCTGACGCTGCCGGGTATTGCAGGCATCGTGCTGACAATCGGCATGGCGGTTGACGCGAATGTGCTGATCTACGAGCGAATTAGAGAGGAAGTGGCTGCCGGGAAAAGCCCGATCCAGTCCATCGAAGCCGGGTTCGACAAGGCGCTTTCCTCGATTCTCGACGCCAACATCACCACGCTGATTTCGGCGGCGATCCTGTTCCAGCTTGGAACCGGGCCCGTGCGCGGCTTCGCGGTGACGCTTGCTGTGGGCATTATCACTTCCGTATTCACGGCCTATACCGTGAACCGCCTGATGATTTCGGTCTGGCTGCGCCGCCGCCGGCCGAAGGCGATCGTTCTGTAGCGCCGGGAAGAGGGCAAGATCATGCGACTTCTGAAACTCATTCCCGACGATACGCACTTCCGCTTTGTGCAGTGGTGGAAGATCGCCGTGGCCCTGTCCGCGGCTGTGATGATCGCCTCCATCGTGCTGCTTTTCACACGCGGGCTCAATTTCGGCATCGACTTCACCGGCGGCATTCTCATCGAGATTTCCACGGATGGCCCGGCCGATATCGGCGAGCTTCGCTCCGATCTCGGCGGTCTCGGACTTGGCAGCATACAGATTCAGGAGTTTGGTCAGGCGGATGACGTGCTGATCCGCGTCCAGGCACCGGAAGAAGGCGGCGAGGCCGCGTCGCAGCGCGTCGTGGATACGATCCGGGCAGAGCTTGGCGATCGTGCCGTCGAATACCGTCGTGTAGAAGTTGTCGGTCCGCAGGTCAGCGGTGAGCTGGTTCAGGACGGTGTCATGGCTGTCGTCATCGCAGTCGTTCTGATGCTGATATATATCTGGTTCCGTTTCGAATGGCAGTTCGCACTCGGATCGATCCTTGCGACCGTTCATGACGTGATCGCGACGATCGGATTGTTGTGTATCCTGCAACTTGAGTTCAACCTCTCATCCATTGCGGCACTGCTCACGATTGTCGGCTATTCGATGAACGAC
>JAJLKS010000088.1:0-2899 GCA_033838765.1 Alphaproteobacteria bacterium | reverse complement strand
TCCCGGGGAAAGGCGTGGACGGCAGGTGCGGCGAATTGTGCGGTCGCAATTCTCCCTACACACCCCCCACAATCGTCATGCCCGGACTTGATCCGGGCATCCAGAAGCCGCCGGAGGTGGCGTCTCTCTTCGAATGACCCTTTTGCTTCAGGGTTGTGGGATGATTTGTTGCGAAGCGAGAAGGCGCGTGTCTGCGCCTTCTGGATTGCCGGGTCAAGCCCGGCAATGACGACTATTGAGAGAATGCCCTACCCGTAGACCATCCCGTGCCAGCCGGATCGGTCGAAAGGCGCCCAGTCCGCTTCCGTTTGCGAGAGCCTGTCGGCAATCGCCCAAAGCACCAGCGGGTTGAAGCCCATGCCGATATGGGTGGCCGGCACTTCGATATTGTCGGTGCGCGCGGAGGGGAGTTCGCGGCAGGCCTCCCAGGGCACGATGCCGTCGCTCTTCGAATAGATCGCGGTGCAGGGCACGGGCGGGGGCAGGCGGCGGCGCGCTGCGGCTTCGGGCTTGCGGCTGCCATCGACCGCGATGTCGGAGCCGAAGGGGCTCCCCAGCGTCACCACCTGGCGCACGGCAAAGGGAAATTCCCGCGCAAGCTCGCGCGCGAAAATGCCGCCGAGGCTCCAGCCGACAATGCTGATGCGGCGGCCGTAACGCTCATGAAGTTCTTTCAGCCGTGTACGGAGTTTCTGGTGCAGTTCCCGGCTCGGGCCCCAGTTGTGGCCCTGTTTCCAGGGATGGGCGGCATAGCCGAGTTCTTCCAGATAGCGGCGGATGACGAGGGTGGATTCGTCCCCCGTCAGCACACCGGGCAGCACGAGAACGGCGTGTCCGTCGCCGCGCGGGGCGGAGAGGAGGGCAGGAATGGCGGGCGCCAGCGTGCCGAGTTCCGCAAAGATGCGCAGCTCGCCGAAATATGAAAGCCAGCCGGGCTCGCGCCCCGCGCCGTCTCTCCAATAGCCGCCATAATCCGTCATCGATTGCCCCTTCACGCTGTGGCAGGATTATACCGCAATGCAGCATAGGGCGGCGGAATATTTACAGGTGTTCAATGAGCCTGTTCGGCCGGCCTGTCCGGGCAGGTTTCCTCTTCGATCTGCACGGTAGCGTGGCCGATGCCGAATTTTTCGGCGAGCCGTTCCTTGATCGCACCGAGGGTCAGGTTCGCGTCCGCTTCCGGCTTCAGCCGGGCATGAAGCGTTGCCACCGCGCGGTTCGAACCGAGCGACCAGGCATGGACATGGTGGACATCGGAAAGCCCGTCGACATTCGCCAGGAGGTCGCCCGCGATCCGCTCGCCCTCCGCGCCTTCGGGTGTTCCCTCCATCAATATATGTGCGCTTTCGCGGACGATAGCGACGGCGCTGCGCAGGATGAGAAGGGCGACGAGAACGGAGAGGATCGGGTCGGCGATGGTGTAGCCGGTCCCCATGATGATGAGGGCGGCGGCGATGGCGGCGACGGAGCCCAGCATGTCGCCCAGCACGTGCACCATCGCGCCGCGCATGTTCAGCGTCTGCTCGCCGCCATGCAGCAGCTTGAAGGCGGCGATGTTGATGAGAAGGCCGGCCATTGCAATGACGAGCATGGGCAGCCCCATGACGGGCGAGGGCGAGAGGATGCGGCTCACCGCCTCGAACAAAATCCAGGCGACGACGCCGATCATCACGAGGCCATTGGTGAAGGCGGCGAGGATTTCCGCCCGCGCATAGCCATAGGATCGCGCGCCGTCGGCCGGGCGCTTTGCAAGCCGCGTCGCGATGAAGGCGAGGAAGAGCGCGCCCGTATCGGTCAGCATGTGTCCGGCATCGGCGATCAGCGCGAGCGAGCCGGAAATCACGCCGCCCACGGCCTCGATCACCATGAAGCCGGCGGTCAGCCACATGGCGAACATCACGCGCTTTTCGTTGCCCATCGCGTGCGAGTGATGGCCATGCGAGTGCCCGTGGCCATGATGGTCGTGCGAGTGATGATGCGCGCTCATTCCGCGTCCTCGTTCACATGGGCGATCATGTCCGAGATGACATGCGCCACGTGCTGGTCGTGTATCCGGTAGAAGATCTGCTTGCCGCGCCGGTCCGGCGTAACGAGGCGTGCCGCGCGCAGCAGCCGCAGATGATGGCTTACAAGCGAGAGCGACAGGCCAAGCCGCTCCGCGATATCGCTGACTGCCACGGGGCCCTCGAGCGTGGCGATCACGATGCGCAGGCGCGTCGGGTCGCCGAGCATCTTGAACATGTCGGCAAGCTCGAAGGTCTTGTCCTCGAAAAGCGGGAAGGCCGGGGCTTTTGCCTTGGCGGAGGTTGCCATGATAACCATTCAGTTGAATAAGTGTTCAATTATTAGCAGGTTGGGGGCGATGGTGCAAGGGTCATGTCGCGTCCTCCGTCCAATGTGCTAAACCGCCTCCAGCTCAACCTTCGGAGGCCCCATGCGTATCGGCACGCCGCTTTCCCCTTCCGCTTTCCGCGTCATGCTTCTCGGCTCAGGCGAGCTCGGCAAGGAAGTGGTGATCGAACTGCAGCGGCTCGGCGTCGAGGTGATCGCAGTCGACCGCTATGAGAATGCTCCGGCGCAGCAGGTCGCCCATCGCGCCCATGTGATCGCCATGACGGACGCAAAGGCGCTCCGCGCGCTTGTCGAGAAGGAGCGGCCACATCTCATCGTGCCGGAGATCGAGGCGATCGCGACGGATGAGCTTGCGCGGATCGAGGCGGACGGGCTTGCCGAGGTCATCCCTACTGCGCGCGCGACGCAGCTCACCATGAACCGCGAGGGCATCCGCCGTCTTGCCGCGGAAGAGCTGGGCCTGCCGACCTCGCCCTACGCCTTCGCCTCGACGGCCGGGGAATTGAAGGCGGCGATTTCCGGCGGCATCGGCTTTCCCTGCTTCGTG
>JAJLKS010000087.1:0-10388 GCA_033838765.1 Alphaproteobacteria bacterium | reverse complement strand
CCTTCATGCAGGATGAAGAAGGCACTGCCCGCGGGCCTGCCTGTGCGCGAGACGAGGCCATAGGGATAAAGCGTGACGGCCGAGGCGCCATTGTTCTCGATGCGGTCGGTCACGGTGAAGAGATAGTGCTCGTCGACCGAGATCGTGCGGAGGAAGGTCAGGCCCTGACCGTTTTCCCAGCGCAGCGTCACCGGCGTCGAAGGCGTCAGCACGTCGCCCTCCGCCAGCTGCCACTGCGTGCGAGAGCCGGGCAGGTTCACATTCTGGCCGGGTGCCGGAATGAAACCGAATTCCGCGAAGTAGGGCGCCGGCGTGCCGGCCGGGGTGAGGAGCGAGACTTCCGGGCTGGCCGGATCGACCGTCATGCGGTACTGGCGCAGCTTCAGATCGTCGAAGCGCGCGCCGCGCAGCGAAATCGAACCATCGAGCTCATCGGAGCGGATCGCGACACGCGGGCTGGCGGCGAGAGCCTCTTCGCGCGTTGCAGCCGCGGCCGTTGTCCCCGGCGCGAGCCGCTGCGCGGGTTCCTCGACGCTGGGCAGACGCACATCGCCGGGCGCTGCCGTTTCAGGCTCGCTCGCGGCAACATCGGTGCCCTGGGGTGCTGCCGCAGCTTCCTGCCGCGCCTTTTCCGCCTCCATCTGCGGGGTCAGCACGAAATATTGCCATCCGGCGAAAACGAGCAGCGACAGGACGATGGCGATAAGGAAGTTGCGGTTGTCACCCATGAGGCACGTCTTTCCCGGAAGCGGAACTTGAGGCATCGGAAGACGCGGGCGCCGGAGCGACGCGGCCTCCATGAACTTTGCTGAGTGCGATTGTGAGATCGCCGAGAAGGTCGGGCCAGCGCCGTGACAGCGTGTCCTGCCGACCGATCAGAACGTAGTCGTAGCCGTCTTTCGCCATGAGGGAAAGAACTTCGGCCGCCGCCGCGCGAAGGCGCCGCTTCGCCCTGTTGCGCTCCACGGCGCAGCCCACCTTCCGCGTCACGGTGAAGCCGACGCGGGGCGGGTTTTCGTCATTGCGGAAATTGGCCTGCAGCACAAGGCCGCGTTCGGCGCGCTTGCGCCCGCGGGCTGCGGCAAGGAAGTCTTTGCGCTTTCGCAATCTGTCCGGCTGGCGGTCCATCTGCCTGCTCGCAGGGGCGCAATGCACTGCGCCCGATCGGAAAGCCTCGACTGAAGAGGACCGCGAGGCCGGGCCAGGAAGCGCGGCGCCGGAGGTCACGGGAGCCTGGATCAGGCGGAGAGGCGCTTGCGCCCCTTGGCACGGCGCGCTGCAAGCACCTTGCGGCCGCCGACGGTCGCGGCGCGCGCACGGAAGCCGTGGCGGCGCTTGCGGACGAGTTTGCTCGGTTGATAGGTCCGTTTCACGTCTCTTCTCCGGCGGATCGAGGCCTGCTTCGGGCGCCCCGGAAGGGCAGCCGCGAATGCCAATAAAAACAAGAGCCGCAGGCGTTGCCACCCGACGGCTGTCTGGCGGGGTGTATAAGCGATATGGCCCGCACAAGTCAACGTCCCGGGGCCAAATCCGGCCCGGATCGCCGCTTCTGACGAAGTCTCACATTCCGGTGAGCGGGCCTTTCGCCCGGCGCGATTGGGTTTAATGTGGCGCCGGTCCGGCTTTGGGGCAATTCATGGCCCGGCCCTTCTTTTTGTTCTTATTATGTTCTTTTCGGGCTCCTTGCGAGGCTCAATGACCGAAACAGCGCCAATATCTTCCAAAAGTACAGTTCGCCGCTTTCTGCCGCTCGCCATTCTCGTTGCGGGGCTTGGCGCCTTTTTCGCCCTCGGTCTCGACCGTTATGTGACGCTCGATACGCTGCGCGACAACCGCCAGCTGCTCACCGGCTGGGTCGCGGAGAACTGGGTACTTGCCGCCCTTATTTATGTCGTCGCCTATATCGCCATGGTCGCCTTCTCGCTGCCGGGCGGGCTCGTCGCGACGCTGACCGGCGGCTTTCTCTTCGGTACGCTGTTCGGCGGTCTCCTCACCATTATCGGCGCGACAATCGGCGCGACCGCGATCTTCCTCGCCGCGAAGACGGCGCTCGGCGATGCGCTGCGCGCCAAGGCAGGCCCGGGCTTGCGCCGGATCGAGCAGGGCTTCGGCGAAAATGCCTTCAGCTACATGCTGGTGCTGCGCCTCGTGCCGCTCTTTCCCTTTTTCCTCGTCAATCTCGCCCCGGCCTTTCTAGGCGTGCCGCTGCGCACCTATGTGATCGCGACATTCTTCGGCATCATGCCGGCAACATTCGTCTTCGCGAGCCTCGGCAACGGGCTTGGCGCCGTATTCGACGCGGGCCGCGAGCCCGATCTCGGCCTCATCATGGAGCCGCAGATCATCGGGCCAATTCTTGCGCTGGCGCTGCTTGCGTTGGTGCCCGTCATCTATCGCCGCTTTTCGGCGAAGAACCGACTTCCGGACGAAACCGCCTGACGCGCGGCTTTCCGATACGAGAACGGAGTTTTCATGGCCAAGAGAATAAAGGCGGATATCTGCATCATCGGTGCGGGCTCGGGCGGATTGTCCGTGGCAGCAGGCGCTGCGCAGATGGGCGCACGGACCGTGCTGATAGAGCGCGACGAAATGGGCGGCGACTGTCTCAATACCGGTTGCGTGCCTTCAAAAGCGCTCATCGCCGCGGGCAGGCAGGCCTATCGCATGGGTGCCGGCGAGCCGTTCGGCATCGCCCCCGTCAAGCCCGAAGTCGATTTCGCCAGGGTTCACGATCACGTCCATTCGGTGATCGCCGCGATTGCGCCGAACGATTCCGTAGCCCGATTCGAAGGGCTTGGCGTCAACGTCATCAAGGAGCATGGCCGCTTCCGCGATGCCAGCACGGTCATTGCGGGCAATGCGGAAATCACCGCCCGCCGCTTCGTGGTCGCAACCGGCTCGCGCCCCTTCGTGCCGCCCATCCCCGGCCTCGACAAGGTGCCTTTCCATACCAACGAAACCATCTTCCGGAACAAGATCTGCCCGGAGCATCTCATCATTCTGGGAGCGGGCCCCATCGGCATGGAAATGGCGCAGGCGCATCACCGCCTTGGCGCGCGCGTCACCGTGCTTGAAACGCTGAAGGCGCTTGCTCGCGACGACGAGGAAATATCGGCGCTTGTGGTCGCGCGTTTGCGCAAGGAAGGCGTCGACATCCTCGAAGGCGTGAAGATCGTATCCGTGTCGGGCGGCGAGGGTGAGGTGAAGGTCGTTCTCTCCGGCCGCGACGGCGAAAGGGAGATCGCAGGAACGCATCTCCTCGTTGCGACGGGCAGGCGCGCCAATGTCGAAGGTCTCGATCTCGAGAAGGCCGGCATCGAATACACGGATCGTGGCTTGCGGGTCGATGAGCGTCTGCGCACGACGAACAAGCGCGTATTCGGTATCGGCGACGTGGCGGGCGGCCCGCAATTCACCCATGTGGCGGGCTATCACGCCGGCATCGTCATCCGGAATGCACTTTTCCGCGTGCCGGCCAAGGCCGACCACAGCGCCATCCCCCATGTCACCTATACAGACCCGGAGCTCGCTCATGTCGGTCTGACGGAGGCCGAGGCGCGGGCGAAGGGACTGTCGATCAATGTGCTGCGCTGGCACCTTGCCGAAAACGACCGCGCCCAGGCCGAGCGGGAAACGGAAGGCGTCATCAAGGTCGTGACGGACAATCACGCCCGCGTCCTCGGCGCGACCATCGCCGCGCCCCATGCGGGCGAGCTGATCCTGCCCTGGGTGCTGGCGAAATCGCAGGCGCTGAAGCTGTCGGCCATGGCAAGCGTGGTGGCGCCCTATCCGACGCTGGCCGAAATCAGCAAGCGCGCCGCAGGCTCCTACTACACACCGACCCTTTTCAGCACCAAGACGAAGATGCTGGTGCGTTTCCTCGGCCTGTTCGGATAAACTCAACGCCGGTTATCGGCACGAGGGTTGACCGGCGGGCATGGTGCAAGAGGCGGACAGGACGGACCGCCCCGGAGAGGGGCGCTTGACACGCATTCTGCGTCCCCTGTCGGGCTCGCTTTCGCGGCGTCTCCTCGTGCTTACCATCCTCTTCGTGATGCTGGCGGAAGTGCTGATCTTCGTGCCTTCGGTCGCGAATTTCCGTCTGACCTGGATCGAGCAGCGCCTCGCCGCCGCACAGATCGCCTCGCTTGCCCTCGAGGCGCGGCCGGACAATATGGTGACGCCGGCGCTCCGGGAGGAACTTCTCGAGAATGCGCAGGTCTATGCCGTTGCGCTCATTCGCGACGATGCGACGAGGCTGGTCCTGAGCGACGACATGCCGCCGAAGGTCGATGCGAGCTTCGACCTGCGCGATGCCATGGCCATGATGCTGATCATGGATGCCTTCGAGACGCTGATTGCGGGCGATGGGCGCGTCGTGCGCGTGACCGGCGAGCCGCGCTTCGGTGCGGGCGAATCGATCGAGATCGTGTTCGACGAAGCGCCCTTGCGCAAGGCGATGCTGCGCTACGGGAACAACATCTTCCTCCTCTCGCTCGTCATTTCCATCATCACGGCGGGGCTTGTCTTCCTCGTGCTGCACTACATGCTGGTGCGGCCGATGCGCCGCCTCACCGGCAATATGGTCGCCTTCCGTGAAAGTCCGGAGGATGCACGCCGCGTCATTGCACCATCGGCGCGCGACGATGAAATCGGCGTGGCCGAGCGCGAGCTGGCCCTTATGCAACGGGAAATCAGGGCGACGCTGAGCCAGAAGGCCCGGCTTGCCTCGCTCGGTACCGCCGTCTCGAAGATCAGCCACGATCTGCGTAACATTCTGGCAAGCGCGCAGCTGATCTCCGACCGCATCGGCGCGGTGAACGATCCGACGGTGCAGCATCTCGCGCCGCGCCTTTTCGCCTCTATCGACCGAGCGATCGATCTTTGCGCGAAATCGCTCAAGTTCGGCGTGGCAGACGAGCCCTTGCCTGAGCGCAGGCTTCTTGCCCTGAAGCCGCTTGTAGAGGAGGTGATCGAGGCTGTGGCCCGCGACGAGGATGGCATCGTCTGGACCGTCGAGATGGAAGATGAACTGCATGTCGATGCCGACACGGACCAGCTCTTCCGATTGCTCCTCAATCTTGCGCGAAACGCATCTCAGGCGTTGACGGAAGGCGAGGGTGCGCCCCGCGAGGGCCGCAAGGTGCTGTTCGCAGCGCGGCGCACGCAAGACCATGTTCACATAGAGATCGCCGATAGCGGACCGGGGTTGCCGCAAAAGGCGCGCGACCATCTTTTCGAGGCCTTCTCAGGCGGCGCGCGAAGCGATGGAACGGGGCTCGGGCTTGCCATCGCCGCGGAGCTTGCGCGCGCGCATGGCGGGCATATCGAACTTGCCGCGACCGGAGGGAAGGGTACGACATTCCGCATCTGCATACCGGACGCCGGGGCTGCGGTGCATGAATGCAGCGAGGCCGCGGAGTGAGAGCGCCGGTGCTCGTTGCCGATATCGGCGGCACGAATGCGCGTTTCGCACTGGCGCATCTTTCGGATCGCGGCATCGAAGTTGAACCCCCGACCGTCTACAAGACCGCAGACCACGCTTCGTTCAACGATGCCTTGCGCAGTTTTCTCTCGGCAGCGGGTCAGCCCTCGCTTTCGGGCGCCGCCGCCTGTGCCGCGGGTCCCGTCGAGGGTGAGGCAGAGGCGGCGCGGATCGATCTCACGAATTGCCCATGGGAAGTGTCTGTTACCGCCATCGCGCGCGCAACGGGCATCAGGAATCCTGTTCTGGTCAATGATTTTGCTGCGGTGGCGCTCGCCGTTCCCGCACTGGCCCCGCATGAGCTTCATGCAGTGGGACCGGCACTTGCCCCGGTTCAGGGCGCGCCCGCCGGGCTGCTCGGCGCGGGCACCGGCCTTGGCATGTCTGCGATCGTCTTTGGCGGCGGCGCGGAAATTCCGCTGGCGGGCGAGGGCGGGCATGCGGATCTCGCGGCGAACAGCGCACGGGAAGCAGAGGTGATCGCGTATCTGCGTGCGCGGCATGGCCATGTCTCCGTCGAGCGTGTGCTCTCGGGGCCCGGCCTCGCGTCGCTCTACGATGCGCTATGCGCTCTCGGTAGCGTCCCGGAACGTCAAGTGACGACGCCCGAGATTGCATTGCGCGCGCATCGCAGGGAAGACGGAATTGCAGAGGAAGCCATTCGGCTCTTTTGCGGCTTTCTCGGCGCAGTCGCAGGCAATCTCGCGCTCATGCTTGGTGCACGCGGCGGTATCTATATCGGGGGCGGCATTGTGCCGGGCTGGCTGGCACATCATCCCGGCCTCTTCGATGAAGCGCTGTTTCGCGCCCGCTTCGAGGCCAAGGGCCGCATGTCGCACTGGCTTGCGCGTGTACCGGTCTTCGTCATCCGCCGCGAGGATGCGGCGCTGCTCGGCCTTGCCCGCGCCTCGCTCGCCGGTTCAGGGTAGTTCCGTCACCACATTGCCGTCGCGCCGCGGATCGGCCGCACCGTCCAGACCCTGCGGCGTAATGCGGATGCCGTGGAGCCCGCTCATCAGCTCCCGCGCCTCGACCTTGTGCCCGAGTTGCTCCAGCTGGGGTTGCAACGCCTCAAGCGATGTTCCCGCCTCGATTTCGAGCGGCCCGTTCCGATCGACGAAACGCGGCAGCGAGATCGCCGTCTTCATATCCATCTCCCAGTCGAGAAGTGCGATCAGCGTCTGCGTCACATAGGAGATGATGCGGCTGCCACCCGGAGAGCCGAGCACGGCATAGAGATCGCCATTCTCGTCATAGACGATCACCGGCGTCATCGAGGAGCGTGGCCGCTTGCCCGGCGCCACCGCATTCGCCACGGGCTCGCCATCGACTTCCGGCAAGAAGGAAAAGTCTGTGAGCTGGTTGTTGAGCATCATGCCGCCCGCCATCAGATGAGAGCCGAAGGGCCCTTCCACCGTGGTCGTCATGGAGACGGCATTGCCTTGCGCATCGATGATGCTGAAATGGCTGGTGGACGGTATGTCCATCGGCTGATTGAGACCCCAGTTCATCGCGCGCTCGTCCGGGAGCCGGCCGGGCTCGGCCTTGCCGCGCGTGATACTGGCGTCGATTTCGTCCGACCGGCCGGCGAGATAATCCGGATCGAGCATGGCGGCGACGGGTACAGGCACGAAATCCGGATCGCCGATAAATTTGTCGCGGTCGGCATAGGCGAGCTTCATCGCTTCGGCAATGAAGTGAACCGATGTCAGCGTCATCGGCTCCATCCCCTTCAAATCCCAATGCGACAGGATGCCGAGAATCTGCAATGCGGTAACCCCGCCCGATGTCGGCGGCGGCATGGAACAGATCTTGTAGCTGCGATAGGGCGCGCAGACAGGCTCTCGCTTCTTCGCTTCGTAGGCGGCAAAGTCACTCATCGATAACGTGCCGGGCCGCATCGGCGCCTTCTGCACCGTGGCGACGATTTCTTCCGCGACCGGCCCTTCATATAAGCCGCGCCAGCCTTCCGCTGCAATGCGCTTCAGCGTTTCGGCATAGGCCGGGTTCTTCAGAATGTCGCCTTCCGCGGCGGGGACGCGCGTCCCATCGGCATCGAGGCGGTAGAAATAGTCCTGCGCCACCGGCATCTGCATGAGTACCGGATCGCGCGAAATCGCCTGCGCAAGTTTCGGTGCGACGGCAAAGCCTTCTTCCGCGAGCCGGATTGCAGGCTGAAAGAGCGCAGCCCAGTCGAGCTTGCCGTGTTCGCGATGCGCAAGCCACATCATCTTCACGACGCCGGGCGTGCCGACGGAACTGCCGCCGATCATCGCTTCGAGAAAGGGAAGGGGATTTCCTTCCTCGTCGAGAAAGAGCGCGGGCGTCGCGCCCATCGGCGCCGTCTCGCGTCCGTCATAGGCATCGAGCGTGCCGCTGGCCGCATCGTGGTGGAGCATGAAGGCACCGCCCGCGAGGCCGGAGGATTCCGGCTCGACGAGCGAGAGCACCGCCTGCACGGCAATTGCCGCGTCAGTGGCGCTGCCACCCGCACGCAGGATTTCCGCGCCCGCTTCGCTCGCATAGGGATTGGCGCTCGCCACCATGAAGGGCTGCGCTTCGCTGCCGCGCCAGACGAGAGAGACAATCGTGACAAGAACGACGAGCCCGAGCGCGGCGATGCTGAGGCCTGGCAGGAGGCGATTGAGTTTCATGTCAGATTTTCCTCCTGCGTGGCGGCGCTGCGGCGGCGATTTGCTATGATGCGGATAAAAGGTGCCGCGCTGCAATGGCGTGGGCGGCGAAAGACAGAAAGAGGACGAGAGATATGCATCTGGGCGCCCTTCGCAAAGGCCTGCGCAACCATATTTGCGATGTCGGCGGCATTTCCGTCGGCAATGCGGAGGATGAAGCGGCCCGTACCGGTGTCACCGTGGTCCTGCCTGAAACACGCGCCGTTGCAGGCGGTGAGGTGCGCGGCGGCGGGCCGGGCACGCGCGAGACGGATTTGCTCGATCCGTCCTGCCTCGTTGACGCCGTGGATGCGGTCGTGCTGTCGGGCGGATCATCCTGGGGGCTTGAAGCGGCATCCGGCGTTGCGGCCTGGCTCGGCGCGCGGGGCCGGGGCTACAGGGTGGGGTCGAGCCCGCTCGTCTCGCCCATCGTGCCTTCGGCGATTCTCTTCGATCTTGCGAATGGCGGTGACAAGAACTGGGGCGAGGAGCCGCCCTATCGCGCGCTCGGCAAGGAGTCTTGCGGAAAGGCGGGCGAGGACCTCGCGCTCGGCAATGCGGGCGCCGGGCTCGGCGCTACGGCGGGACTTTATAAAGGGGGTCTCGGCTCGGCATCCATCGTCTCGGAAAGCGGCCTCGAGGTTGCGGCGCTGATGGCGGCCAATCCCTTCGGCTCCGTCACGATGCCGGGGACGGACCGCTTCTGGGCGGCGGCGCTCGAACTCGATGGCGAGTTCGGCGGGCGCGGCTGGCCGGATGCGGCGCATGGCATTGCCGCGCAGCATCCGCTTTCGGGGTCGAAGGCCCATGCCCTTGCCGGCGGCAACACGACGATCGGTGTCGTTGCCGTGAACGCGGACCTCACCCCGGCCGAGGCCCGCCGCATCGCCATCATGGCGCATGACGGCATGGCCCGGGCCATCCGTCCCGTCCATGCCCCGGTCGACGGTGACACGATCTTCGTGCTGGCGACAGGCGCATATCCCCTCGGCCCCGCGCCGCGCCACCTGGCGCTCTCGATCATCGGGGCGCTCGCCGCCGATTGCGTTGCCCGCGCCATTGCCCGCGCCGTCTATGAGGCCGAAACGCTGGGTGAAACCATCTCCTGGCGGGAGCGCCATGGCCGCTGAGGCGGCCCCTGGCCGTGGCTGGAAACGGCCGGGAAGCCGGGAATTCGGGGCCTCGCCGCCCCGGAAATTTGCCCCTGCTTCCTGCCCTCTCGCCCCTTGCCTTTGGGCCGCCAAGGCTTTAAGAGTGGCCCCGCATTCGCCGACGGGTGGTCTCCACCCCATGCCCTTTATTGCAGGGCTTCGCGATGTGCACGCGCCCGTAGCTCAGCTGGATAGAGCATCAGACTACGAATCTGAGGGTCGGACGTTCGAATCGTTCCGGGCGCGCCATTTTTTCCAATGATTTACAAGTATTTTGAGAATTGTTTTAAAGCCTTAGGCTCTTCATAGGCTCTCGATTTCCCTATGTGATTGAACAAAAACGGAAATTCGAGGCGAAATCGCGGGTGCAATTGGCGTCATGCGAGGAGTGTCTGGATTTGCCAGAGCAGCGATGTCTCATCACCGTGAAAGCTCTCGATCATTGCCTCTAGGAATGCTTCAGGATCAAGTCTCTGTATGTCCAACGGGTGGCCGGCATGATCCGCCATCAGAGCAAGAAAAACAGTCTGTGTCCGTCCATTGCCTTCTCTGAACGGGTGGATCGCGTTCAGCGTGGCCAGGAAACGTGTCGCTTCGCGGACAAAGTCATGCGAGGGCAGATCCTGAAAGTAATGTTGCTCTTTCAAATCGGTGAAGAGTGCAGACATCTCGCGTTGAATGTATTCGGGATAACAAAAGGCACTTCCGTCCTTTGAAATTCGGACGGTGCGGAACTTGCCGGCCCAAACGTATACATCCTGAAAGAGGTGGTGATGGAGCGCACGGTAGTGGGTGACGCTCAACCGGCCTGGTGGCAGTGGCTCATCCGCTCGCTGCGTTGTGCTCGCCGTCTCGAACTCATCGAGAGCAGCTTGATTTCGAAGACCGGGAATATTCTTGAGAACGGGGGTGCCAGGGTAGCAATAGGGATCTGCAACCGCATCATACATAAGAAAAAGCGACTAGCGATTTTTGCCATACTTGGCGGCGATGATCTTGCGCCGCTCTTCCGGGGAGAGCCCCTTCCGATCAAACTCGCGAAACTCGGCAGCCATCGTGGCCGACATCCGAATTCCCTCG
>JAJLKS010000086.1:0-4955 GCA_033838765.1 Alphaproteobacteria bacterium | reverse complement strand
GATCACGGTGGCCGCCATCGAGGGCATGGCGGTGGGGGCGGGCGTCGCCTTGCCGCTCGCGCTCGACTGGCGCGTGATGGGGAAGGGCGCATTTCTCTATGTGCCGGAGGTGAAGATCGGTATCAACCTGCAATGGGGCGCGCTGCCGCGTCTCATTACGCTGGTGGGACCGGCGCGCGCCAAGCGCATCTGCATTCTCTGCGAGCGCATGGGCGCGGAACACGCGCGCGACTGGGGACTCGTGGAGGAGATCGCCGAAGACGGGCAGGTGGTCGAGAAAGCGATGGAGCTTGCCGCCGCCGCCGCGTCGATGCCGGCACCGGCCGTCCGCATGGTGAAGGAGGCCGTCAATGCGACGGCCTATGCGCTGCACAAGGCGACGAGCTATGCCGATGCCGATCAGAGCCAGCTCTCGACCAATTTCCGTTCCGCGCAGGAAGAGAGCGACAAGTTCGTGAAAGGCAAGAGCTAGCTCAGGCGCTTTCCTTGGCCCGGAGCCGCATCGCGATCTGCTCCAGCGACTGCAGGTGGTTGCCTTCCTTGACGACGTCATAGACGGCGACGTTCATGGCGCGGACCGACTTGCGGACGATTTCGCGCGTTTCCGGGTGCTCGTCGAAGTCGATGACGTTGAGGCAGCAGGTGTTCTGGTCGATGGCGGCGAAGGTTTGCAGGCCGGTGCCGAAGGCCCAGCCGATGACGAGCCGGTTGATCCCGCCATGCGCAACGAGGGCGAGCGTGTCCCATTCCGGTTCCGCAATGAGGCGCTCAAGCGCTGCGACCACGCGCGTGTTCACTTCCTCGAAGCTGTCGCCGCCATTGTATCGCGCGCCGGGCTTGTGCGCGTCGCGGAAGGAATAGGCGATGTCGTTCAGGTCGAGGATTCTGTCGCGATAGGACGTGTCGCTCTGGAACTCGACGAAATCCGGATGGCGCTCTACCGGCAGATTGCGGCCTGCGAGGATGAGTTCAGCCGTTTCGACCGAGCGCGGGAAGGCCGAGGCCACGGCGCGGTCGAAGGGGATGTTCGCGAGCGCCTTGCCGGTCATCTCCGCCTGTTCGCGGCCCCAGGGGGTCAGCGGCACGGCCGTCGAATCCGCCACGCGGTTGCCCTTGTCGTCGACATAGGAGACATCGCCGTGGCTGAACAGATAGATGCGGCGGCGGCGGGAACCGTCGAAGGCGGTGCGGAGCATGGGAAGTCCTCAGTGTAGCGGAATGTCTGTGCCGCGCAGTATAGGGCGGAATGTGACGGGCGGGTGAAGCTTCATTCGGGCGAGATCAGGTCCACGCTTGGGAAATAATGGCCGTAGCGACCCCTGTCTCGCGTCAGCAGGGGCAGGCCGGCGACTGCCGCATGTGCACCTATGAAGAAATCGGGCAGGACGCCGGTCTGCTTGCCTCTTTTCTTGCGGTAGTTGAGAAATGCTTTTCCGGCAAGAAAGAGAGCGGGACGCGGAATCTCAAGCATGGTCAGCTTTGCGTCATCGACGAAACGGTCGAGCTCTTCGATGCGGACGAAGCCGACGGAAAGTTCCGAATAGATGACAGGATTGATGAAAAGACGATTTCCCGCCGATGCAATCTCAAGCTGTGTTTGAGACCAATCGGCCCAGACGGGATCGTCCAGAACGAGATCGAGGAGAACATTGGTGTCGATCAGCACCATGCGCGTCAATCTCCTCGCGTCAGCGCCATGATTTCGTCAGTGCTCATCTTCACCGTGGCGGAGCCGCGAAGGCGCGCGAATACGCTTTTCCTGACCGTGTGCTTGCGGCCGGATTTCGTCAGGACAAAGCGCCCGTCTTCGGTCGGCTCGAACTCGACGGATGTGCCGGGACGAATGCCGAGACGGTCCCGCACTTCCTTGGGAATGGTGACCTGGCCCTTGCTGGTGACAATCGTGCCCATGAAGCCTCCTGAAGTAATACTTTGATTTAACCAGTATTACTTTATGGCTTGAGGGTCAACAAGGACAGCCTATTCCGCCGCCCTGCCTTTGGCCGCGGCCATTGCTTCCTTGCCGAAGACGCGGGCGAAGATCGTGTCCACGTGCTTGGTGTGGTAGCCGAGGTCGAAGCGTTCCTCGATGTCGGCGTCGGTGAGGTATTTCTTCACGTCGGCGTCTGCCTTCAGCAGTTCGAGGAAATTGCCTTCGCCGCGCCAGACCGGCATCGCATTGCGCTGCACGAGGCGATAGGCGTCTTCGCGGGAGGCGCCTTTCTGCGTGAGCGCGAGCAGGACGCGCTGCGAATGGACGAGGCCACCGAGCTTGTCCATGTTCCTCTGCATGTTTTCAGGATAGACGACGAGCTTGTCGATGACGCCGGTGAGGCGGACAAGCGCGAAGTCGAGCGTCACCGTCGCGTCCGGGCCGATCATGCGTTCGACCGAGGAGTGCGAGATGTCGCGCTCGTGCCAAAGCGCCACGTTCTCCATCGCGGGGATCGCCATGCCGCGCACGAGGCGGGCGAGGCCGGTCAGGTTTTCGGTCAGCACCGGGTTGCGCTTGTGCGGCATGGCGGAAGAGCCCTTCTGGCCTTCCGAGAAATATTCCTCCGCTTCCAGCACTTCGGTGCGCTGCAGATGGCGGATTTCTGTCGCCACACGCTCGATCGACGAGGCAATGACGCCGAGCGTTGCGAAGAACATGGCGTGGCGGTCGCGCGGGATGACCTGTGTCGAGACGGGCTCGACTGCAAGGCCGAGCGCCTTGGCGACATGTTCTTCCACGCGCGGGTCGATATTCGCGAAGGTGCCGACAGCGCCGGAGATGGCGCAGGTCGCGATTTCCTTGCGCGCGTTCACCAGCCGCTCGCGGCAACGCTCGAACTCGGCATAGGCTTCGGCCATCTTGAGGCCGAAGGTGACCGGTTCGGCATGGATGCCGTGGCTGCGGCCGATGCAGACCGTGTCCTTGTGCTCGAAGGCGCGGCGTTTGATGGCGGCGAGAAGCTCGTCCATGTCGCGGAGCAGGATGTCGCTCGCGCGGGCAAGCTGCACATTGAGGCAGGTGTCGAGCACGTCCGACGAGGTCATGCCCTGATGGACGAAGCGCGAATCCTCGCCGATGAATTCGGCGAGATGCGTGAGGAAGGCGATGACGTCGTGCTTCACCTCGCGCTCGATCTCGTCGATCTTCGCGACGTCGAACACCGCCTTGTCGCCGCGCTCGCGGATGTTCTTCGCGGCTTCCTTCGGGATGACGCCGATTTCCGCCAGTGCCTCGCAGGCATGGGCCTCGATCTCGAACCAGATGCGGAATTTCGTGTCGGGTTCCCAGATGGCGACCATTTCGGGCCGCGAATAGCGCGGAATCATCAGGCGCCTCTCGATGGTTTGCGGGCGGGCGGGAAGGATTGGGCAGGGTTTAGCACCGGGGGGGCCGCCTCTCAAGAGATAGCTATGCAGGGCAGGATTCCGATCCGGTGGCGCCTCCCGGCGCTTGAGGCTAGGCTTCCCCTCAGGAAACAAAAAGAAGGGGGAGGGGCTCATGGACAGCAATCTGAAGGGCGGGAAGCCGCTCATGCCGGAGCTTGCGAAGCTCGATGCGATGGCGCAGGCGGAACTGGTGGCCAGGGGCGAGGTGACGGCGCTCGAGCTTGTGGAGGCGGGGATTTCCCGCATCGAGCAGGTGAACCCCAAGGTCAATGCGGTCGTCGCCACGTTTTACGACCGCGCGCGCGAGGCGGCGAAGGGGAAGCTGCCCGCCGGACCTTTCACCGGCGTGCCCAATCTCGTGAAGGATCTCGACAACCTCAAGGGCACGTCCGCCACATCGGGCTCGCGCCTTCTCGCGCAGAACATATCGCCGGAGACGGACCCGATCATCGCGGGCTGCGAGGCGGCGGGCTTCGTGATGGTGGGCAAGAGCAACACGCCGGAATTCGGCCTGCTCGGCACGACGGAGTCCCTGCTGCTCGGCCCGTGCAACAATCCTTGGGATGTCACCCGCTCGCCGGGCGGCTCGTCGGGAGGCGCGGCGGCGGCGGTTGCCTCCGGCATGGTGCCCGTTGCGCATGCGACGGATGGCGGCGGCTCGATCCGCATCCCGGCGTCGTGCTGCGGTGTCTTCGGCCTCAAGCCGAGCCGCGGGCGCATCGAGCTTGGCGAGCGGCAATTGCCGGGCGATATCGGTTTCCAGCATTGCGTGAGCCGGAGCGTGCGCGACAGCGCGACGCTCCTCGATGCGACGGAGCGCAAGGGCGCGCCCGCCGTGCTGCCGCCTGTGGGGAAGGTGGAGGGGCCGGGGAAGAAGCGCCTCAAAATTGCTTTCGCCACAATGGACTACAAGGGCAAGGAGCCGGCGGCGGATGTGAAGGCGGCGATCGAGGATGTGGCGACGCTTTGCGCCTCGCTCGGCCATGAGATTATTCCGGCGCGCAACCCGCTCGACGGCAAGGCGTTCGAAGATGCCTTCCTTGCGGCATGGGCGTCCGGCCCGGCGGAGCTTCTTGCTCTGGTGACGCAGATGGGCCTAAAGCCCGAAGATGTGCTGGAGCCCTGGACGCTCGGCCTTGCCGATCTCTACAACAGCAAGCCGAAGGACACGCTGGCGAAATCGCTCGCGCATTTCGAGAAGATCACGGCGGACACGCTCGCCTTCATGGCGGATTACGATGTCTGGCTGACGCCGGTGCTTGCCGCCGCGCCGCCGAAGACCGGCGAGCAGGCGCCGACCGTGCCCTTCGATACGCTTTACGAGCGCGTGTTCAACGCTGTGAGCTATACGCCGCTTCACAATGTGGTGGGGACACCCGCCATGTCGGTGCCGCTTTCATGGAACGCGGAGGGGCTCCCCATCGGCTCGCAATTCGCCGCACTGCCCGGACAGGAGCGGGTGCTGCTGGAGCTTGCCTTCGAGCTCGAGCAGGCCCGTCCGTGGGCGGAGAAGTATCCGCCGGTGTTTGCAGGGTAGGGCCCCCTCACCCTTCCGCGGGCTGACGCCCGCTCCC
>JAJLKS010000085.1:0-3881 GCA_033838765.1 Alphaproteobacteria bacterium | reverse complement strand
CAGCGCCACTTCGATCGCCGGGCCTGCTTCGTCCCAGCGCCCTCCCGCCCACAGAGTATCCCCGCGGATACGGTCGAACTTGGGGCCCGTCTTGCCCTCGATCAGATCGAGCGCATGGTCATATTGCTTCATGTCGGACAGTGCCCGCGCCTCGAGCAGCATGCGCCGCTCCGCGAGTGCCTCCGGCAGCAGGTTCTGACGCGTCGCCCGGAGCGCCGCCAGCGCCCTGTCGGGCTTCTGGTCGGTCAGGAATATGGCGGCAAGACGGGCCGCGACCTGCGCCTTGGCAACGCCGCCATGAAGGCGGTTCGCCACCTGATAGTCGAGCAGATGTGCCGCCTGTTCGAGCAGATCGACCTCGACGAGCCGCTCCGCCAGATCGCGGATCATTTCGTCGCCCCGCTGACCGATGGGCGTCAGCTCCTTGAAGGCCTCGAAAAACGCGAGCGCCTGCACCGGCGTCAGATCGTCCACCGACTTGCTCAGGAAATAATCCGCGAAAATATCGGACATGCGCATGTTCATGCGGTGCGCTTCGTCGCTGTCGGGATAGTTGTCTGTGGCGGTCCGCATCACTTTCAGCGCCTCGCCCACCTTGCCCTCCGACAGCCGGAGCGTCGCAAGCTGCGTCAGCACATCGAGTTCATGTTCGTCGCCGCGCCAGGCATAGCGCAGGCTTTCCAGCTCTTTGCCGAAAGCCTTGTCGTCCATCTCGCCGAAGCGGTGGAGAAGCTGCGCCTTGCCGAACCGCGCCCGCGCGGCGACCGGCGGATAGCCGCTCAGGATCGCCGCATCGTAATAGGCCACCGCCTTGTCCTTGCGCTCATGGGCATCCGCGATCATCGCATTGACGAGCATGATCTGCGCCTTCGCACGCTCGCTCTGCGGATCGCGGGGAAAGCCCGCCGCATATTGCTCGGCAGATGCAATGTCCTTGGTCTTGAGCGAGGCGATGGCCGCAAGCGAGCGGAACTCGGTCTGCAGCTCCTCGCCGAACGAATCCGAAATGGCGCCTGCAAGTGCGAATTGCGACTTCGCCTCGTCCCAATGGCCGAGCGAGGCGCGCGAAAGCCCGCGCCAGGCCGCCGCATGCGGCGAATTATCGAGACCGGACCCCGAAAGCTCGCGGATCGCCTCGACATGCCGCCCGCTCAGCACCGACGACACGCCCAGCACCGCCTGGAAGGCAGGATCGGTGGCAAACCGGCTATTGGCCTGCCTTGCGGCGAGAAGCACCGCGCGCGCTTCCTGCGCCAGCCCATAGGCCAGCAGGAACCGGCCATAGGCAAGCCGCCGGTCGCCCATTTCATGGGTCCGCGCATCGGTCAGCTGCGCCAGGTGATATTGGCGCCGCTCGAAGAAGGTCTCGCCCGGCGCGTCGCGCCATTCCGCAAAGCGCATTTCGGCGGGCGCGCTCTGCTCCACGACCGGCGTTTCGCCGCTATCGCGCCAATCGCGCTGATCGTCGGCCGAAAGCGTCAGCCCGTCCTGCCGCATCACGAGCACGCTGTCGGGCGCCGCCGCGACATTGAGATCGTCGGCAACAGGCACGATCGCGAGCCCCTGCGCCGTCCGCAAGGCCTGAAACTCGACAAAGCTGCGCGGCATCTGCAACGCCTGACCGGGACCGGCCGCCGTGACCGCGATGATCTCATCGCCGACCACCGGATCGCTCACCCGAAGCACCTTGCGAGGTGTGCGCAGATCGAATTCGACCATGCCGCGCCCGTCTTCGCGCCACTTCCTCGAAATGGCGACGGGGCGCCCCGTGGTCGGAATGGTTTCGCCCGCCGAGATGCGCCAGGTCGCACCTTCGTTCACGGCCCCCGTCAGCACCCTGGCCCGCAGGGGAATGCTGAGCGCCGCGCCTTCGGACACCTCGACGGCTTCCGGCATTCCGAAAGCACTTTTCCCGGCATCCGGCATCGCAATCTGTTCGAGATCGAGCGGCAGGTCCCTGTCGAACACGACCCAGAGCCGGTCTGCCCGCTCGAAAACCGCCGCGCCGACAGGCTCCGGCCAGTCGACAAGCAGGTCCATACCGTGGCGTCCTTCGGCGAAGCGGACGACCGCCTTGCCTTCGGGCCGCTTGCCTTCCGGTACGGGCCCGGCCGTCACTTCGGCTGCGGCGCTATCCTCCGCCATCTCCTCCATCACCGCCTTTCCGGCCGCCCTCGCACCGTCTTCGGCATTTTCCGCTGCGGCTTCTCCGGCGTCATCGTCCTGCACGAGCTTGCGAGGTTTGCCCTCGCCCGCCGTCTCCTCGATGGGCAGCGGCGCGAGCGTCGCATGATGCGGCTTGAGGTCCACCACGATCCCGAGATCCTCGCGGAAATCGGACACCGAAACGCCGGGCTTCAGCGTCATCACGATGGAGAGACGGCCGTCATGTTCGACGGCGTTGATCCCAGCCATATAGGGCGGCAGATCCGCACGGATGCGGGAAAGGTCGACCTTCGACATTCGGTCGAAGGTGATCGTCGCGAGCCCTTCGCGATGGACGATCGAATAGAGCACCGGCTGGTTCCAGTCGAACACGAGCCGCGTCATGCCGGCACGCGATGCGACGCGCACGGCAAGGCCGGGCGGCGGCGCCTCCGGCTCGACGATACCCTGCGCCTCTGCCGCAAGCTTCGCGGCTTCGGCTTCTTTCTTCGCCAGCTTGGCTTCCTCGATCCGCGCAATCACCTCTGCCGGCAGCGGCGGCGGCGCGCCCGTCCAGCCGGGCGGCAGCAGATCGACATAGAGGGCATTCTCCGCCGTCTTGGTGTCGAGCGTGAATTCTGTCGTCAGCGCCGCGCGCACGGTGCGGCGGTCGTCGGACTGGCGGACCAGCGCGACATAGCGCGGCATCTCGCGCAGGAACGCATCGCCGTCGACGGGAACCGCGCGGCCGAACTCGAGCACGAGAACACCGGCATTGATCGAGGCACGATGCGAGGGAACGCCGCCGGGAAATGTGAAGACGAGACGGCCAAAGCCGTTTTCTTCGCGCAGGTCGATGCGGACATCGTCGGCAGCATCCGCCGAGAGCGGCAGCGCGAGCACGATGAGCGCGAGGCAGACGGCGGCAAACGCATGCAGGCGGCCTTTTATGCCGCTTGCGCCGTCCGCACAGCCATGTCGGATGAGCCCGTTCACGCGATACGCCCCTGAAGCTTCTGCCTGCCATCGCGGCCTTCTGCCGCTGCGAGCAGACACTCTAGAGGGAGGTGGGTTAAGTGGGCCTTAAAGGGCGGGAATTTTGCCCGGATTAGCTTGCTTTTTCCGGCGTCTGGAAGGCCGGATCGGCACCCGCTCCGGCAGCCTCGTCATTCGCCACCGGCTCCACATTGAGATTTTCGCCAATGGCGAGTTCGACCGTCAGGTCCTGGGCGGCCACGGGGTCCATTTCCGCAAGCACGGCGGAGAGCTTCCGCGGCTGCATGCGCTTGGCGACCTCGATCATCACGCCCATGTCGAGCCGCTCGAAAATCCGGGCGGCGTCCTTGGCCTTCATCGATTCATACATCGCGACGACGCCTGCAAGACGGGCCTCGTTTTCGGCATCCTGCGCCTCGAGCCGGTCGTTGATCCGGGCCTCGATTTCCTTCAGCTCCGCAATCCGCTCCTCGACGCGCTTTTCGGCGGCAGTCAGAAGCTGCTCGCGCGTATCGAGCGCCTTGCCGCGCCGGTCAAGCTCTTCGCGCCGCGCCGAAAGGCTCTCGAGCACCGTTGCTTCCGACTGGCTGAGCCGCGAGGCAATGCCCTCATCCGCACTCGGCGGCACGATCGTCTGCACCGTATCGGCGAGGTCGTCCGGCATGGTTTGGCCCTCAGCGGGCGCTGCTTCTTCCGGCGCCGCCTCGGGCGAGCTTGCCTGCGCGACCGAAATCGCATGC
>JAJLKS010000084.1:0-3044 GCA_033838765.1 Alphaproteobacteria bacterium | reverse complement strand
GCGTGCCGGGCGCCTGACCCGCGATGCAGATGCGGGCCGTCTGCGAGACACGGAAGACCGGCCGCGGCTCATGCGGCAGCGCCCTTCCCGCCGGCGTTTCGGCGCAAAGGCGGCAGGCGCGGATTTCGGCAGCGAGGCGTTCGAGCTTCGTCATGGCCTCATTGTGCAGCGCTCTGCCGTTCAGGCAAGCATAGGCATGGCGACAAGCAGGATGGCGGTGCCATGCGTCAATGCCGCCGCCCAGACGCCATAACGCAACCGGACGAACCCGCAGGCAACGCCCTCAACCGCCGTGAAGGCAAGGATAGGCCAGCCGCCATTCGTGACGGTGATGGCCAGAAAGGAATGACAGGCGGCGAAGAAGAGCCCGCTCAGAAGCGCCGCCCGGACTGGCGTGACGACCTGCTCCAGCCTGCCCTGCAGATAGCCCCGGAAAAGAACTTCTTCCAGCAGATTGCCACCATAGACGAGGATGACGAGGCCAAGAATGAATGAGGGCGCGAAATCCCAGAGCATGGGCGAGAAGCCGGAAAGCGAGGCCGCGCCGAAGCCGATGAGGGCGCCCGCGCCAAGACCGGCTGCCGCGCCTTGCGCCAGCGAGCCCTTCCGCCAGACGAGCAACGGGCGCATGTCCTTTTCCACGCCGACAAGGAAGACGACGCCAAGTACCGACGAAATGCCGAGCGTGGCGAGAACGAGCGGATCGTTGAAAAAGGAGATGCGGAGACCGTCGAAACTCCACAGACCCGTCGGCGTCATCGCATCGCGGACGAGAATGAAGATCGCGATATAGAGCGCGATGCGGAGCCCGATGGCCGCGCGGGGCAAAAACAGGAGACAGAGCGCGAAGGCGAGAAGGCCCGGCGCCATGCGCATATTGTAGGTGGCGAGGATTTCCATGCCTTCGGTCATTGCCGTTCTTCCTCCAGATCTGCCGCCGTTGACAGGCCGAAAGCCCGGCCGCCAAGATGACGGCAAGGATAGAAAATGGAGGCGGATCGCCCTACTCGCATTTGGCGGAGGAACAAGGTGCCAGCCGGTTCAGCAAGAAAGCGCGTCAGAAAGCCGGTTCAGCGGCGATCGGAGGCGACCGTCGACACGATCCTCGAAGCCGCTGCTCAGATTTTCCGGACGCATGGTGCAAAGGGCGCAACGACGAACAGGATCGCGGAGCGGGCCGGCGTGTCCATCGGCTCGGTCTATCAGTATTTCCCCAACAAGGAAGCACTCCTCATTGCGCTGATGGAGCGGCATATCGGCAGTTCCATCGACATGCTTGGGCAGGTGCTGCGGCGAAGTGCCAATGCGGCGCCGCGCGAGCGCATCCATGCCGCCGTCGCCTGCGTCCTCGACATTCACATGGAAGACCCGGACCTTCACCGTGTGATCTTCGAGGAAGCGCCGCGTCCTCCGCATGTGAACCGCAAGCTGGAAGAAGGCGAGGCGCTGATGCGAGCGGCGCTGGAGGAACTGCTCTCAGGCTTCCCGCGCGACATATGCGCTGACCCGAAGCGCAGCGCCGCGTTGTCGCTGATGCTGGTCGAGAGTATGGTTCATCGCTATGTGGCGTCGCGGCAGCGGATGATGGAGCCCGCCGCCTTCGCCGATCATCTAACCGAACTCACGATGCACGAGATGGCGCTCAGCTCACCGCCCGCAGAAGGTTACGCGCGATGATGACCTGCTGCACCTGGCTCGTGCCTTCATAGATGCGGAAGATACGCACGTCGCGATAGAAGCGCTCGATGCCGTAATCGGCGACATAGCCCGCGCCGCCATGCACCTGCACCGCGCGGTCGGCGATGCGGCCGACTGCTTCGGAGCAGAAGAGCTTGCAGCAGGAGCTTTCGGTGGCGACATTCTCGCCCGCATCGCGGCGGCGGGCAGCGTCGATCACCATGCAGCGGCCGGCATAGGCTTCCATCTTGGAGTCGGCCAGCATCGCCTGCACGAGCTGCAGATCGCCGATGGGCGCGCCGAACTGCTTGCGCTCGGCGGCATATTTCACGCTGTCCTCGACGAGACGATCTGCCACGCCGATGCAGACGGCGGAAATGTGAAGGCGACCGCGCTCCAGCACCTGCATGGCGGTGACGAAGCCCTTGCCTTCTTCATCGCCCAGCAGGCATGAGGCCGGGATGCGCGCATCCTCGAAGACGACGTCGCAGATATGCGCGCCTTGCTGGCCCATCTTCTTTTCCGGCTTGCCGATATGGATGCCGGGAATATCGCGCAGCACGACGAAGGCCGAAACGCCCTTTGCGCCCGGCGTCTTCGGGTCGGTGCGCGCCATCAGCGTGAAGGCGTCGGCCTTGTTGGCATTGGTGATGTAGCGCTTGGTGCCGTTGACGACATAGTGGTCGCCGTCGCGGATTGCCGTCGTCTTGAGCGAAGCGGCGTCGGAGCCTGCTTCCGGCTCGGTCAGCGCGAAGGAAATGATCGCCTCGCCGCTTGCGATCTTCGGCAGCCAGTATTCCTTCTGGTCCTGGCGGCCATGCATGACGATGCCCTGGCTGCCGATGCCGACATTGGTGCCGATCACGGAACGGAAGGCAGGCGAAGTGCGGCCCAGCTCGAACATGAGGAGGCATTCCTCCTCCATCGTCAGCCCAAGGCCGCCATATTCCACAGGCACGGAAATGCCGAAGAGGCCCAGTTCCTTCATTTCCTCCACGATCTCGTCCGGCACCTTGTCGGTTTCGGAGACCTTGTCCTCGATCGGACGGAGGCGTTCGTCCACGAAGCGGCGGACGGAGGAAATGAGCTGTTCGCGTGTTTCGGCGTCGAGGGCCATGTGCATTCCCGGAGCTTGATTTCTGAAAGGCTGCGGGAATTTAGGACATGGGCCGCCGGGGGTCAAAACCCCGGGACATAGCCGAAATCAGGATTTCGGGAGAGCCCGAGAAACGGCGGCGCCAAGGATACGGTCGGTCCGCTCTCCGGCCACCGTGAAGGGCAGGTAGACCGCCTCGACTTCCACCCGGCCACGAGCGGTATATTCCATGGTACCGGCGACGGCATAGGGCCGCTCGGCAGCCGCAACG
>JAJLKS010000083.1:0-2443 GCA_033838765.1 Alphaproteobacteria bacterium | reverse complement strand
GAGGGCTTCAAATGCGATTGCGGCGTTGTATTTCCAATATATTGACGCATGATGTGTCAATATATTATCGAGTGTGATGCGGGCAGCAACAGGGAGGAAAGCGATGTTGAAGGCGGCAATCAGCAGGCGGGTATCCTCGTTCATCACGAGCCGGGGCTTGCGGAATTTCCTGCGTAGCATCCATGCGCTTCGCCGCAGGCTGACCGGCCGCGCGCCGGTCGTGCATTACTTCCATCAGGCAGACGATCCCTACAGCCATCTCGCCGCCCAGCTGCTCGAGCCGCTTGCCGCGCGCTACAAGGTGAAGATCGTGACATGGGTGGTGCCCGCGCCGGAAAAGGCGGCAGCGCCGGAATATGAACTCCTCGCTGCCTATGGCCGCCGGGACGCCGCGCGCGTGGCCCGCGAATACGGGCTCGATTTTCCGGACGGTGCAGGCGCGCCCGATCCGCAGCTCGTGCGCCGGGTCACCGCGCTTCTGGCGAGGGCGGCAGGTACTGACCGTTTCGCGGAGCTTGCGGTCGCCGCAGGACGGGCGCTCTGGACGGGCGATGGCGCGGCGCTCGGGCGGCTGCAGGAAGAACATGGCGTGGCGGGCGAGAAGGACACGGCAGCAGAGCTTGCGAAAGGTAACCAGATGCGCCGCAAGCTCGGTCACTATCTGAGCGGCATGTTCTCTTTCGAAGGCGAATGGTACTGGAGTGCCGACCGGCTCAACTATCTCGAGGAACGGCTGGCCGAGGCGGGTCTCGAAAGTGAGCGTGGCAAGCCCATGCTTGCACCGTGGCGTGACCTTACGCTCGGGCCCGTGCCGGCCTCGACACGGCGCCCGGTGATCGACTACTGGTTTTCATTCCGCAGTCCCTATTCATGGATTTCCGTGCCGCGCATGCTGAAACTTGCACGGCACTACAATGCGGAACTCAGGTTGCGCTTCGTGCTGCCGATGGTGATGCGCGGCCTGCCTGTGCCTCTGACAAAGCGCATGTATATCGTGCGCGACACGAAGCGCGAGGCGGAACGCGCCGGTCTCCCTTTCGGCAAGGTGGTGGATTCGGTCGGCGCAGGCGCTGCGCGCGCGCTCGCCGTGCTGCATCACGCGATACCGCTCGGCAAGGGCGAGGCCTTCGCCGAACTCGGCTGCAAGGCGGTCTTTGCGGATGGCATCGACATCGCTTCGGATGCGGGGCTGATGGATGTTGCGCAGCGCGCAGGCCTCGGCGAAGAAACCGTGCGCAAAGCCCTTGCCGATCCGTCCTGGGAAGCCGCCGTCGAGGAAAACCGTCAGGCGCTCTTCGAAGCAGGTCTCTGGGGTGTCCCGTCCTTCCGCGTGGATGGAAGGCCTGCCCATTGGGGTCAGGACCGATTCTGGGCGCTGGAGCAGGACATCATCGCCTCACTCACGGAAAACCCCTGAGATTCCGCGGCTTTGCGGCATGGTCCATATGGATCATGCGGCGCCCTGAGAAGACGGGCCATTCTCTCTCCGGGCCGGTTTGCCCGGAGGGCTTTGATGGAACTCGTCAGACATATCGCGGCAGGCGCGCTTGGAGCCATGCTCGGCGTCGTCCTCTTTATTCTCATGGCCGGCATTGCGCTGATCGCCTGAGTCGCGCGGATTTGTATGGGCGGGTTGGCCTGCGTGCCTCCCTATGCCATGCTGAAAGCGCAATCACATAATTCATCCCCTTGCCGGCGGCGATCTCCTGCGCCGCTGCCGTCATTTCATTTCCGCTGCCGAAAGGAGAACGGCCATGGCTGCCGAGGAAACCGGCCTGAAACGGTCACGCTATTTCCAGGCGAATGCGCCGGTCTTTTTCGGATCGGTGGCGCTGATCGTTATGGCGATCGCCTTCGCTGTCCACGATCCCGACAATACGGCATCGGTCTTCGCAGCGATCCAGAGCTGGATCGTGCATGAAATGGGATGGTTCTATGTCGCCTGCGTCGCCACCTTTCTTATCTTTTCGATCGGTATCGCGCTGAGCTCCATGGGCGCGATCAAGCTCGGGCCCGACGAAGCGGAGCCGGATTTCTCGACACGGTCCTGGTTTGCGATGCTGTTCAGCGCGGGCATGGGCATCGGCATCATGTTTTATGGCGTTGCGGAGCCTGTCCTCCATTTCGCCTCGCCGCCTGCGGGCGAGGGCGGCACGGTCGATGCCGCGCGCAATGCGATGCAGCTTTCCTTCTTTCACTGGGGCCTGCACGCCTGGGCGATCTATGCCGTGATGGGCCTCGCACTTGCCTATTTCTCGTTCCGGCGCGGGTTGCCGCTTTCCGTCCGGTCGGCGCTTTATCCGCTGATCGGCGAACGCATTCACGGCTGGCCGGGCCATCTCGTCGATATCTTTGCCGTGTTCGGCACCATGTTCGGCGTCGCCACCTCGCTCGGCCTCGGCGTGATGCAGGTGAACGCCGGGCTGAACTATCTCTTCGGCAT
>JAJLKS010000082.1:0-4656 GCA_033838765.1 Alphaproteobacteria bacterium | reverse complement strand
GGGCGCGAGGGCGGCCATGGCGTCGTCCGGCCAGTCGGTCACCAGCGTCATGCCGGGGAAGCGCTCGGGCGAGGCGAAGGAGGTGCGCGGGTCCACCACCGTCACATCATAGCCCGCGATTGCCGCCATTTGCGCCAGCGGCTGGGCGATATGGACCGCGCCGACCAGGATCAGCCGGAGCGGCGGGTTGAACGGATTGAGGAACCATTCGGCGCCATCCGGCGCAGTGATGACCGCGCCCTTGTCGCTCGACAGGACTTCATGTATCGCATTAATTAACCAGTTTTCTTCTGATTTATCAGATGGATAAACCAACTTCTGGATTCCATCCGCTAACCTTGTGGCGAGCACTACGGCGCGCTTTTCGGCGCGGGCGCGGACCAGTTTCTTGAGGAGCGCGGCGTCCATATCAGCCCTTCACCGGCTCGACCATGACGCGGATGCGGCCTCCGCAGGCGAGGCCGACTTCCCATGCCATTGCGTCCGAGACGCCATATTCGAGGAGCTCCGTCTTGCCGGTTTCGAGGGTTTCGAGGGCGCGGGTCACGACATCGCCCTCGATGCAGCCGCCGGAGACGGAGCCGACAAAAGTGGCGTCGTCACGGATGGCGAGCTGGCTGCCGACCGGGCGCGGGGCCGAACCCCAGGTTTCGATGACGGTGGCAAGCGCCACGCGGCGGCCTTCGGCCAGCCATTGGGCGGCCTCCTCCAGCACATTGTCGTGGCTCGTCATGCGGCCCTCCGTTCCGGTTTCCGCTCGATATGGGCATCGGAGAGCGCATCGGCCAGTGCGGCCAGCGAGGCGATGTTATGGACCGGGCGGAATTCGTCCACATGGGGCAGCAGGGCCTTCACGCCGAGCGCCTTGGGTTCGAAGCGCGCATAGCGGAGCAGCGGATTCAGCCAGATGAGGCGCCGGGCGCTGCGATGAAGCCGGGCGATCTCCGGGGCGACGCCTTCGCCGGCATCCCGGTCGAGCCCGTCGGTCAACAGAAGCACGGTCGCGCCCTGACCGAGCACGCGGCGGGCCCAGTCGACATTGAAGCGGCGCAGCGTCTCGCCGATGCGGGTGCCGCCGTCCCAATCTTCGACGCGGGCGGCGACGCGGGCGAGCGCCTCGTCCACATCGCGGTGCTTCAGTTCGCGCGTCACATGGGTAAGCCGGGTGCCGAAGAGGAAGACGTGAACACGGTCGCGGTCATTCGTGAGCGCGTGAAGGAAATGCAGGAAGATGCGGGCATAAGCCGACATCGAGCCGGATATGTCGCACAGCACCACAAGCGGCGGTGTGCGGCGGCGCGGCGAACGGCGCTTCAGCGGAATGACACCGCCCGAGCGGAGCGTGGCGCGCAGCGTTGCCCGCATGTCGATCAGCGGGCCGTTGGCGGCGGGCCTTGTGCGGCGGGTGCGGACCTCATCCATCCGCAGCCGGAGCCGGGCGATGGCCGTCTTCGCCTCGGCCAGCTCGGCGAGCGACATTTTCTCGAAATCCTTTTCGCGGAGGACCTCCTCGCCGGAGAAGGTTTCGCTGCGGTCGGTTTCGATTTCGCCTTCTTCTTCCCGGTGAAGCGCTGTTTCACCGAAAAGCGCTTCGGCGAGGCGGCGGCTCTTTTCTTCCTCGGATTCTACGGAGGGGACTTCCGTTTGCGGCAGCATCAAAGACATCATCTTGTCGATGAGCTTCGGATTGCGCCAGAAGACGTGGAACGCCTGATCGAAGATCTCATGCTCCTCGTGGCGCTTGATAAGCGTGGCGCGGAGCGTCCAGTAAAAATCCTCGCGTCTGCCGATACCTGCGGTTTCGACGGCTTCGACGGCATCAAGAACCTGGCGGGGCCCGACATGAAGCCCTGCGCGGCGCAGGATACGCGCGAAATGCACGAGGTTCTCGGCGCGGCGGCCCGACGCCACGGCCGGCCCCTAAGCCGCCGCCCGGGCGGCGAGGCGGATTTCTTCGAGGATGCGCGCCGCCTCGCTGCCCGCCACGCGGGCAATGTCGTCCTGATATTTGAGGAGCGCGCCAAGCGTGTCGTTCACAAGCTGCCGGTCAAGGGAGACGGCATCGAGCGCCGTCAAGGCTTCGGCCCAGTCGATCGTCTCGGCGATGCCGGGATTTTTATAGAGGTCGAGGCTGCGGAGCTTCTGGACGAAGGCCACGATGTCGCGCGAGAGATTTTCGGAGGCGCGCGGCGCCTTCAGCTTCAGGATCGCGAGTTCGCGGGCCGCATCCGGATAATCGACCCAGTGATAGAGGCAGCGGCGCTTCAAGGCGTCGTGGATTTCGCGGGTGCGGTTCGAGGTGACGATGACGATGGGCGGATGTTCGGCCTTGATGGTGCCAATTTCGGGAACGCTAACCTGAAAATCCGAGAGGACTTCGAGGAGATAGGCCTCGAAAGGTTCGTCGGTGCGGTCCAACTCGTCGATCAGCAGAACCGGTGGTCCTTCGACGGCGGGCGCGAGCGCCTGCAGGATCGGACGGCGGATGAGAAAGCGTTCGGAGAAGATATCCTTTCCGAGGCCTGCGCGATCCTCGACGCCTTCGGCTTCTGCGAGACGGATCTCGATCATCTGCGCCTGATAGTTCCACTCATAGACGGCGGCGCCGGTATCGAGCCCTTCATAGCATTGGAGGCGGATGAGGCGGCGGCCGAGCGCATCGGCGAGCACCTTGGCGATCTCGGTCTTGCCGACGCCCGCCTCGCCCTCGAGCAGAAGGGGGCGGCCCATCTTCAAGGCGAGGAAGATGACGGTCGCCAGCGAACGGTCGGCGGCGTAGTTGCCGCGCGTGAGAAGTTCGACGGTTTCGTCGATATTGGAAGGCAGGCTCATTTGTTCAATCTAGGCCTTCGGCCCGGCCCCGCCAAGTCAGCCTGCCGCGGCGACAGCGCGCTTTGCCATGACGGTGACGAGGTGGGCGCGGTATTCCGCGGTGCCATGCAGGTCCGAATTGAGGCCCTTGGCAGGCACCTTGATGTTCGCAACCGCCTCGGGCGACCAGCTTTTCGAGAGGGCCTCTTCCATTTCGGCAACGCGGAAGACGCCGTTCTGGCCCGCACCGGTGACTGCGACGCGGACGCCCCATGGACCCTTCGAGACGAATACGCCGACCATGGCATAGCGCGAGGCGGGGTTCGGGAACTTCATGTAGGCGGCTTTTTCGGGATGGGGAAATGTCACTTCCTTGATGATCTCGCCATCCTGCAGCGCCGTTTCGAACATGCCCTTGAAGAATTCGTCCGCCTCGATGAGGCGCTTGGTGGTGTGAATTTTCGCGTCGAGCGCCAGACAGGCGGCGGGATAATCCGCCGCCGGGTCGTTGTTTGCAATGGAGCCGCCGAGCGTGCCCATGTGGCGGACAGCGGGATCGCCGATACCGGCTGCGAGGGCGGCGAGCGCCGGGTTATGCTTCTTCACATCGGCGGATTGGGCGACCGCTGCGTGCCGCGTGGCGGCGCCGATCATCACGGCGTCACCCTCCGCGCGGATGAAATCGAGATCCTTGATGCCGCCAATATCGATCAGGTCGCTCGGCATGGCGAGGCGCTGCTTCAGCGTAGGGATCAGCGTCTGGCCGCCAGCGAGGATTTTCGGGTCGTCCGCCTTTGCGAGCAGAGCTTCGGCATCCGCGAGGGTCTTCGGGCGCTGATAGTTGAACTGATACATTCGCTACTCCTGTTCCGGCAGAGCCGTTCAGCGCATTTCCTGCGACGCGGCCAAGATCGCCTTCACGATGTTGTGGTAGCCGGTGCAGCGGCAGATATTGCCTTCAAGCTCGTCGCGGACCGTTTCCTCGTCGAGATCGGGGATGCGGCGGATCATGTCGACAGCGGTCATGATCATGCCCGGTGTGCAGAAGCCGCATTGCAGACCATGATGTTCACGGAACGCGGCCTGAACCGGGTGCAGGTCACCGTCCTGCGCGAGACCTTCGATCGTAAGGACATCGGCGCCTTCGGCCTGCACGGCGAGCATGGCGCAGGACTTCACGGCTCGGCCATCGACATGGACGACACAAGCGCCGCACTGACTGGTATCGCAGCCGACATGGGTACCGGTCAGGCCGAGCTGTTCGCGGATGAACTGGACAAGCAGTGTGCGCGCTTCGATTTCGGCGCTTGCGGGCTTGCCGTTGACCGTCATGGACACAACGGGCATGCGATCACCTCCGTGAAGGACTTTGCTTCTTGCGGAAGGAGTATTCCGCCGTTTTTTCGAGTCTCGGCTTTCGCTACCGGCGCGTCAAGCGCAGGCTTCGCCGGGCTCATGCGTTGATGAACCAGAGCAGCAGAACAAGCGCGACGATCAGCAGTGGACCCCAGGCCCAGGGTGAGAGGCTGAAGCCTGCCTCGGCATCGGGTGTGAGGGGCACGCCGGTTGGCGAAATCGCGTCGCGGTCCGGCGACTTGACGGGGATTCCATGTGCCATTTCGTCGATGATCTCGGGCATATCCCCCTCGGGGATTGTCTCGACTTTCGCGCCGCCGGTGAGTTTAGAAAAATTGTCGAAGAACTCCTCGGACATGCGGGCGGCTGTGGAGTCGATGAAGCGCTGGCCGATCTGTGCGAGCTTGCCGCCGACCTGGGCGGAGACCGTGTATGCGAGGAGCGTGCCGCCATCCGCTTCCGTCAAAGTCACCTTCGCCGAACCCTTGG
>JAJLKS010000081.1:0-3912 GCA_033838765.1 Alphaproteobacteria bacterium | reverse complement strand
CGGGGCTTGCGATCGGCTGCGGCGGCGAGGCGGCAAAGGTGTTTGCGGCGCTGGAAAATCTTGCAGGCGCAAAGGGGCGCATGGAAGAGGCGGCGCATCTGCCGAACGGTGCCTCGGTATATATCGATTATGCCCATACGCCGGATGCGCTCGAAAATGTGCTCGAGGCGATGCGGCCGCATGCGGCGGGCAAACTCTCGGTCGTGTTCGGCTGCGGCGGCGACCGCGATCCGGGCAAGCGCGAGATGATGGGCGAAGTTGCGGCGCGGCTTGCCGATGCCGTGTTCGTCACGGACGACAATCCGCGCAGCGAAGAGCCATCCGCCATCCGTGCGGCAATCCTCAAGGGATGCCCCGGCGCGCAGGACATCGGCGACCGGGCGGCGGCGATCGAAGCTGCAATGCGCGCGCTTCAATCCGGCGATGTGCTGGTGGTGGCCGGCAAGGGGCATGAGACCGGGCAGATCATCGGCGCGGAGACCGTGCATTTTTCGGATCACGAGGCCGTTCTCGCGGCGGCGGAAAAGATCGGGGGCGGCAAATGAGTGCACCTCTGTGGACGCGGGAAGATGTGATTGCGGCGACGGCGGGCAAGGCCGAGGGAGGCGCCTGGACGGCGAGCGGCGTGTCGATCGACAGCCGGACGCTCGAACCGGGCGACCTCTTCGTCGCCATCATGGGCGAGAACTCGGACGGGCATAAATATGTGGAAGGCGCGCTGAAGAAAGGCGCTGCCGCCGCCATCGTGTCCGCGCCGGACGATGCGATGCGCGCTGCCGGTCCGCTTGTCGTCGTCGAAGATACGCTGAAGGCGCTCGAAGCGCTTGGCCGTGCGGCGCGCCATCGCGCTCAGGCAAAGATCGTTGCAATCACCGGCAGCGTCGGCAAGACCGGCACGAAGGAGGCGCTGCGCCTCATCCTGTCCGAACAGGGGCCGACACATGCGTCGGCTGCGTCCTACAACAATATGTGGGGCGTGCCTCTTTCGCTGGCGCGGATGCCGTCGGATACGCGCTTCGGCATCTTCGAAGTCGGCATGAACCATGCCGGCGAGATCACGCCGCTCTCGAAGCTGGTTGAGCCTTTCGTTGCGCTCATCACGACGGTGGAGGCGGTTCACCTCGAATTCTTCGATTCCGTCGAACAGATCGCCGATGCCAAGGCCGAAATTTTCGAGGGGTTGCAGAAGGGCGGCGTCGCCATTCTCAATCGTGACAATCCGCATTATGCGCGGCTGCGCGCAAAGGCGGAGGCGAGCAGCGCCGGCCGGATCATCACATTCGGCGAGCATGAAGAGGCCGATGCGCGCCTCGACAAGGTGGCGCTGAAAGAGGATTGCTCCTGCGTGTCGGCAACGATCTGCGGCCAGCCCGTCACCTACAAGCTTTCCGTGCCGGGCCGCCACATCGTGATGAATTCGCTTGCGATGCTTGCGGTGGTGCATGCGATCGAGGCCGACCTTGCGATGGCGGCGCTGGCGATGGCGAACCTCAAGGCGCCGAAGGGCCGCGGCGAGCGGCACCGCGTCGAGATGCCGACAGGCGCTTTCACGGTGATCGACGAAAGCTACAACGCCAATCCGGCTTCGATGCGCGCCGCGCTCGAGGCGCTCGGTCAGGCGAAGCCCGCGGGCACGGGCCGCCGCATCGCCGCGATCGGCGACATGCTGGAACTCGGCGAAGACTCGATCGAGCTGCATCGCGGACTGGCGGAACCGATAAAGGCGGCAGACGTCGATCTCGTTTTTGCGAGCGGGCCGCATATGCGCGAGCTCTTCAAGGCGCTGCCGGCAAGCATGCAGGGTGCCTATGCGGAAAATTCCGCCGAACTCGGCGAGGCGCTTGCCGCCGCCGTGGAGACGGGCGATGTGGTCATGGTGAAGGGGTCTCTCGGTTCCCGCATGGGGCCGCTTGTCGAATTGCTGAGGGGGCTTGGCGACGACGAGGGCGAGAGCATTCGGCGCAACAGAGGGGGCAACTGATGCTTTACGATCTTCTTGTCGGCCTTTCGTCCGATTTTCCGGCGCTCAATGCCTTCCGCTACATCACGTCGCGGACGGGCGCGGCAACTGTGACGGCCCTGCTCATCAGCTTCCTGTTCGGGCCGCGGCTCATCGCCCTGCTGCGCGCGCGGCAGCGGCGCGGTCAGCCGATCCGCGAGGACGGGCCGCAGACGCATGTGATCCAGAAACAGGGCACGCCGACCATGGGCGGCTTTCTCATTCTGGTCGGGCTTGTGCCTGCCGTGCTGCTCTGGGCCGATCTTCGCAATCCCTATATCTGGATCGTGCTGTTCGTGACGCTCGGCTTCGGCGCGGTCGGCTTTGCGGACGACTATCTGAAAGTGTCGAAGATTTCACCGAAGGGCGTTCCTGGCCGCGTGAAGCTGTTCTTCGAATTCGTGATCGCGCTTGCCGCCATGTGGGCGCTGGTGCTGGTGGCGAGCGAGCCCCTGCAGACGGCACTCACTGTTCCCTTCTTCAAGGGCGTGCTGATCCAGATGGGCGGTCTCTTCTTCCTGTTCGGTGCGCTCGTGATCGTCGGTTCGTCCAACGCGGTGAACCTGACGGACGGTCTCGACGGCCTTGCGATCGTCCCGGTGATGATTGCCGCCGCCGCTTTCGGCCTCATCGTCTATCTCGTCGGCAATGCGGTGTTCGCGGATTATCTGCAGATCCATTTCGTGCCGGGAACGGGCGAGCTTGCCGTGTTCTGCGGAGCGCTGATCGGCGCGGGACTCGGCTTCCTCTGGTACAACGCGCCGCCCGCCATGGTCTTCATGGGCGACACGGGTTCGCTCGCGCTTGGCGGCGCGCTCGGCGCGGTCGCCGTTGCGGCGAAGCATGAACTCGTGCTTGCGATCATCGGCGGGCTGTTCGTGCTGGAAGCCGTGTCGGTGATCGTGCAGGTGGCATCGTTCAAGCTGACGGGCAAGCGCGTCTTCCGCATGGCGCCGCTGCATCATCATTTCGAACAGAAGGGCTGGGCGGAACCGACCGTCGTCGTGCGCTTCTGGATCATTTCGGTCGTGCTCGCCATGGCGGGCCTCGCAACGCTGAAGCTGAGGTGACACGCATGATCGCGGCAACCGGCTTCGAGAAAAGGAACGTGGCGGTGCTGGGGCTCGGCAAGTCCGGGCTGGCGACCGTGCGTTCGCTCGAAGCAGGCGGCGCAAGGGTGTTCGCCTGGGACGATGCGCCGGCAAAGCGCTACGAAGCGGCAAAGGAAGGGTTTCTCCTCGCCGACAGTTCCGCCTGGGACTGGGGGAGCCTCTCGGCGATGATCCTGAGCCCGGGTATTCCTTTCACCCATCCGGAGCCTCACCCGGCGGTGAAGCAGGCGCAGGCCGCGGGCGTCGAGGTGATCGGCGATATCGAGCTTTTCCAGCGCGCGGTGAAGGCAAGCGGCAAGCCTGCGCGCATCGTGGCCATCACGGGGACAAACGGGAAGTCGACCACGACCGCACTGATCGGCCATATGGTGCGCCGCTGCGGCGGCAACGCGCAGGTGGGCGGCAATATCGGCAAGGCGGTGCTGGAGCTCGACGAGCCCGAAGCCTCGACTATCTATGTCGTCGAGGTTTCCTCCTATCAGATCGATCTTGCGCCCTCGCTCGCGCCGAATGTCGCGGTACTGCTCAACATCACGCCGGATCATATCGACCGGCATGGCACGGTGGAGCACTATGCCGAAGTGAAGGCACGCATTTTCGCGCGTCAGGGCGAGGCCGACACTGCCATTGTCGGTATCGATGACGGACGCACGAGCGAAATCTGCACGCGCGAAGTCGCGAAGCGGATGGAGAAGGTGGTGCCGATTTCCGTCGGCAAGACGATTTCGCGCGGCATCTATGCGCTTGGCGGCCAGCTCTATGACAGCCTCGGCACGCAGACGGTGAAGGCCGGCGATCTTT
>JAJLKS010000080.1:0-7768 GCA_033838765.1 Alphaproteobacteria bacterium | reverse complement strand
GGGGCCGAGTTCGCGCACCAGAGCCTCATAGACGCCGCGTTTGAAGGGAACGATCAGCCCGACCAATTCATCGACAGGCACCCATGCCCATTCGCTGAATTCCTGATGGTCGTCGGCTGCGATGTCGATGTCGCTGTCCTCGCCGGTGAAGCGCATGGCGAACCATTTCTGCTTCTGGCCGCGATATTTGCCCTTGAGGGCGACGCCAACGAGATGCGGCGGCAGATCGTAGGTGAGCCAGTCCTTCGTCTCGCCGATGATGCGGGCCTTGTCGGTGCCGATCTCTTCCTTCATCTCGCGGAAGGCGGCATCTGCCGCATTCTCGCCCTCGTCGATGCCGCCTTGGGGCATCTGCCAGGTGAGCGCGGCGCCGGTCAGTTCCTGGGCGCCGCCTGCGCCATTGATCCGGTTGCCGGCCCAGACGAGACCGTCGCGATTGATCAGCATGATGCCGACGCAGGGCCGGTAGGGCAGGGTCTCGGGATCGACGGTCCGGCCGTCCTTTTTATGCTCGGGCATCATCTCACTCCGCAAGCGCCGTTACCGGCACCAGCACATAACCTTCATCTTTCAGTTTCATCGCCCATTGCGCCAGTGCATCCACCGTGACGGGGAAGCCCGAGGCAACGCCGATGGCGCTGCCGCTCTCGGCAGATACGTCTGAGAGAACGTCGAGGGCGGTGGCAATCACTTCCGGGTTCTGCACGGGATCGACGATGCGCGTTGCCTGCACCGCGGGCAGCCCCGCCTCGCGCGCCAGCGCAGGCGCAAGGCTGCGTGCCGATGCGCCATTGTCGACATAGAGAAGGCCGCGCGCACCCAGCGCCGCGAGCACCGGCTTCAGCGCCGTGGACGAGGCGGTGAAGCGCGCGCCCTGATAGTTCATCACGCCTGCATAGCCCGTGAAGCGGCTCATCAGCCATTCGAGGCGGGAAATATTCTCGATGGTGTTCCCGCCCGTCAGCAATGTGTGCGGGCCGGGATCGTTCTGCGGATAGCCGAAGGGTTCCATCGGCAATTCCAGAAGAACTTCGTGACCGGCGGCACGCGCCTTGTCGATCCATTCCTGAAGACGGGATCCGTAAGGCGCGAAGGACAGCGTCACTTCCGGCGGCAGCGTCTCGATCGCATGGGCGGTCGCGCTTTCGCTGATGCCCATGCCGCTGACGACGAGCGCGATGCGCCGGTCGGCCTGTGTGCCTGCGGGAACGGGCCGCGCATAGACCTGCCAGGGCTTTCGTCCGTCGCGCGAGATCTTCGGAAGCGGCCCATCCGGTGTCGTTTCGACAAGGGCGGGGTCGGGCGCGGGCGCAAGCGAGACGATGGCGGGGGCAGCGGGAGCGGATGTTCCGCCGCCATCCACGGTCTCTGCGCCGACGATCCGCACCTCGCCCGAAATATCCTCAACCGGTTCGGCATCGAGGCTGCGGGCGGCGTCGAGCAGCGCCTGCTCTTCCTCGCTCAGCTCGTCGGAAACGTCTTGCGCCGTCCCGGGGTCTGCCGGAGCGTCGGGAGCGTCTGCGATGGCGTCCGCCGCATCGGGTTCCGGCGCTTCGGATACGGGTTCTTCCGGCGCTGCCAGGGCAAGATGGACGACGGGTTCACCTGCGAAGCGGCTGTCGGACAGGAGGAGCCAGGCGAATGTCGCGCCATAGACCAGTGCAACGGCGCCGGCGGCGGCTGCTAGAATGCGGCCACCGGGGAGGCCGTTGCCGTCCTCCGGTTGTCCGTTTTGACCGGGGCCGGAGCCGCTCGCCATTCTCGCCACCATGTTCGACATTCGTCTCCGGCAGGTTCGCCCGAGCGCGTCAGTTCGCCATTGCGCTCGACGTGCGCCCGTCGATGAATGCTGCGTCCTGCCGGACGCCATTCAGAAGGTCGATTGCATATAGAAGCTGCTTGTCTTCCGCCTTGTCCTGCGGGACGAAATTGTCGGAGCCGGCCACTTCCTCGCCATCGTCGGAGGAGAGATGGCCAGGCAGCGAGCTTTCGCCGATGGCCGCCGACGTCTTGGACTTGTCCGGGTCGGTCTGGTTGACCACGATATCGGGGTCGATGCCCTTCGCCTGGATCGAGCGTCCGGACGGCGTGTAGTAGCGCGCGGTGGTCAGGCGCAGCGCGCCGTCGGAGCCGAGCGGGATGATCGTCTGGACCGAGCCCTTGCCGAAAGAGCGCGTGCCGAGGATGGTTGCCCGGCGGTGATCCTGCAGCGCACCGGCAACGATTTCCGAGGCGCTTGCCGAGCCGCCATTCACCAGCACGATGATCGGCTTGCCGCTGGTCACGTCGCCGCGGCGCGCATTGTAGCGCTGCGTGTCTTCGGCGTGGCGGCCGCGGGTCGATACGATTTCACCGCCATCCATGAACTCGTCGCTGACGGAGATAGCCTGGTCGAGAAGACCGCCGGGATTGTTGCGGAGGTCGATGATGAAGCCGCGCAGCTTCGACGTGCCGATCTCCTTCGTCAGGCTGGCGATCGCATTGTCGAGAAGATCTGAGGTCTGTTCGTTGAACGAGGTGACGCGGATATAGCCGATATCGCCCTCGCGATTGAAGCGGACGGACTTGATGGTGATGATCGCGCGGGTGAGCTTCTCCTCGAAAGGTTCCTCGATGCCCTTGCGCATGACGGTCAGCGAGACGTCGGAATTGGCCGGTCCGCGCATCTTGTCGACGGCGTCGGAAAGCGTCATGCCGAGGATCTGCGTGCCGTCAATATGGGTGATGTAGTCGTTCGGGCGCAGCCCGGCGCGGCTCGCAGGCGTGTCGTCGATCGGCGTCACAACCTTCACGACGCCGTTTTCCATCGTGACCTCGATGCCGAGGCCGCCGAATTCACCGCGCGTCTGCACCTGCATGTCGCGGAAGGTCTTGGGCGTCATGTAGCTCGAATGAGGGTCGAGCGAGGTCAGCATGCCGTTGATGGCGCTCTCGACGAGCTTGGCGTCGTCCGTCGGCTCGACATAGGCCGCGCGGACCCGCTCGAAAACATCGCCGAACAGATTGAGCTGGCGGTAGGTATTCGACTCATTCGCGAATGCCCGCCCGTCCGTCACACCATTGTTCATGCCGGTGATGACGGCGAAGGAAAGCAATGTGCCGACGGCGAAGCCAGCCAGGACGGACTTGTTCATTTAACCACGTACCTTTTCGTCACTCATCAACAGCCACGGCCGGGGATCGACCGGGTCGCCTTCCTTGCGGAATTCAATATAGAGCGCCGGACCCGCGCCCGCCTGCTCACCCGAGTTTCTTTCTGAGGACATGTCGCGCCCGGCAGGCGCAGCGCCCATCTTGCCGATCGGTTCACCGGCAAGAACATTTTGGCCCACGACGCAATCGATCCGGTTCATGCCTGCCAGAAGGATATGGTAGCCCTCTCCCACAGATATTATCAAGAGTTGGCCATATTGGCGGAACGGTCCCGCATAAGAGATTCTCCCGTCAAATGGGGCAACAATTTGAGCATCCGGACGTGTCGAAATGGTTATTCCCTGCGTCTTTCCGCCGCCGGGGGCCTCGCTGCCATAGGTTCTGACGATGGCGCCGGCGGCGGGCGGCCTGATCAACCCCCTTGCATCGGAGAAAAGCCGCGAGGCGGGCATGGCAGGGGCCGCCACGGGCGGGCGCAGCATGGCATATTCCTGCGGTGCCGGTTCCTGTGTGGCTGGCGCGGGCCTTGCGGGTTCCACGGCTTCGGGCGCCGGGCGGCTTGCCGGGTCGGGCCGCGCCGCCGGGAGGCGGCTTGCCGCCCCCTCCTCAAGCCGGGCAATCAGATCGGACAGGCCGGTCGCCTGCCGGGAAAGGGCCTCGGCGCGGGCCTGCTCGGCTTCTGCCTCGCGGGTCAGCTTGTTCTGAAGCTCCTCCTGCCGGTTCAGCAGCGCCTGCAGCTCCTGCCGCTCGGCATCGAGCGAGGTCTGGGTCGCTTCAAGCGTGACGCGTTCGTCCAGAATGCCCTGCCTCAACGCTGCCAGCTGTTCCAGCCTTTCGCGAAGCTCCTGAGCATCGGCCTGCAATTCCGGCACGATGGAACCGAGCAGCAAGGCGGAGCGCAGCGAGGCCAGCGCATCGTCGGGCCGCACGGCAAGGGCGGGCGGCGGGTGGCGGTCGAGGCGCGACAGGGCGGCCAGAAGGTCCGCCATTTCGCCGCGCCGTCTCTCGAGCTGCGCCGTCAGAACGGCTTCCGCGCCTGTCAGCCCCTGTAGCCTCGCCTCGGAGTCCGATACATCCGCCTCGAAGGACTGGACGCGGGCGGCAGTGCCGATCAGCTTTCGGCGCAACTCTTCCGCCTCGGCGCGGGCGGCCGCGGCTTGTGCTTCAAGCTCGAGCTGGCGCTCGCGCGTCGAGTCGATCTCCCGTTGAAGCGTTTCGAGGTCGCCAGGCTCCATCGTTTCCGGCCATGCGGGGAGCGGCGCAACCGAAAGCATCCCGGCAAGGGCGAGGGCGGCGATATGCCGGCACTCAGGCACCGACCGCATCGCGCTGATCGGCGGAAAGAAGCAGCGACTGGCCGCTCATCTGGGCCGGGGTCTCGATCCCGGCGAGGCCGAGAAGCGTCGGCGCGACATCGGCAAGCGTGCCGCGGGCAAGCTGCGCATTCCGGTCTCCGCCGATCAAAACGAAGGGGACCGGGGCTGCCGTCGTGCGGCGGAAAGGCATCCCGTTGTCGGGATCGATCATGCGCTCCGCCTTGCCGTATGTTCCGCAAAGAACGAGCATGCCGCCCTTCTTGTCGATCTGCGCCGCGATCTTGCCGAGGCATTTGTCGATTGCTTCCACGGCGTTCACCGTCGCCTTGAGATTGCCTGTCCGGCCGAGAATTGCAGCGTTCGCGAACCCGACCGTCATCACGTCATGCTCGCCTTTTTTCAGGGCATCGAGCAATTCATTTGTGAGCGTTGCGGCGGCAAGCTCCGGCTTGCGCTCGATCTGCGATGCGGGCGGCGTATCGGTGACGAGTATGGTCTCGCCCGGAAAGAGCGAACCGGCGCCGCCACGCAGCATGTTCGACATGGCGGTTTCGGCGATGCTTTCCGAAAGCGCAAGCTGGTGCAGCCCCGCTTCCGCGAAAACGCCGGCAAGGCTCGGGCGGAAGGATGTCGCCTCGAAAAGCGGCCTTGCTTCCACGGGAAGCGGATTGGCGAGTCTCACCAGCGTGTAGACGCCCGCAAGCGGCGGCGGCGAACCGGGAAGTCCCGCAGAGGCGGGGTCCGTCAAAGCCGATACGAGCGCGTGACCGTGATCGGGCTGCAGGTTGACGAGCAGCACCGCGTCGTCCTGCCGGATGCCGCGATAGGCGCTGCCGAGCCGGGGCGGCACACGGTCGTCATCGAGCCCCTTGCGGTAACATTCGTCGAGGTAAGCCGTCGGATACTCTGTATACGGCGCATCGGCCTGCGAGATCGCGCGCCATGCGGCGGCAAGCGCGGAAGGATCGCCGCCTTCGTCGAAGCCGTGGCTACGCCCGAAGACGCTGCCGAGTTCCGCGTTCCCGGCGCCGGAAATATCGTCGAGAAATTCCTGGAGGTGGCCGATGCCGCCCTGTGCGGCCGCATCCTGACCGTCCATCACGGCATGGACCCAGACCTTGACGCCCTCGTGGCTGAGAAGGGCGGCGAGCACGGCCATGTAGTGCTGGTAGCCTGCAATACGCGAGGGCGTGACCATGCCGATGAGATGCACCGCGCCGCCGAGCGGGCGCACGCGCGAGATGATTTCGCGCAGCACGGGATGGTTTGCGATGCCGCCCGCGCCGCTCTCTGAAAAGGTCCGGCCGATCCGCGCGGTTGCGGGTTCCACGGCGCGTCCGGCGCCGAGCGCCGCATAGGCGGCCTGCATATGGCCAGGCTGGCCGGGCAGAAGGCCGAGCGCCTCGCCCGAGGCGGCAAGTTCGGTGCGGGGCCAGGTTGCGGCAAGGCGGTCATAGATCGGCGTTCGCGCAAGCGCGATGGCATTGCCTTCGCGCTCACCGCGGATTCCCCAGCCGTCCAGCAAGGCAAGGACGAGGGGTCGGACGCCGGATTTTGTGCTCATGATGGGATTGAATGTCCGCCTGGCCTTTGGACGCGCGAATCGCCGCATCCGCTTTGCGCCACGCAAACTAGTGCAAGGCTCGAAACGTGTCCACTTGATGACGAGCCATAATCAGGCCCGATGATAGGGGTGGCCCGAAAGGATGGTGACAGCGCGATAGAGCTGTTCGGCCAGCATGGCGCGGGCAAGCATGTGGGGCCAGGTCATGGCGCCAAACGACATGATGTGGGCGGCCTTTTCGCGGATCGCGGGGTCAAGGCCGTTCGCGCCGCCTATGACGAAGGCGAGGTCTGCGGTCGCGTTGTCGCGCCATTCGCCGAGGCGCCGCGCGAAGACCTCGCTCGTCTCGTTCTTCCCGCGTTCGTCCATGGCGACGATGGTGGCGCCTTTCGTGGCGGCAAGCAGGAGCTCGGCCTCGCGCGCCATGAGCTGCGGCGCGTCGAGCTTGCGCTTTTCCTCGACCTCTATCACCGGTGCGGCGGAAATGCCGATGGGGCGGCCTGCCGCGTCGAGGCGGGAGAGATAGTCGTCAATCAGGAGCTTTTCGGGACCGGGCTTCAGCTGTCCGACGGCGCAGATATGAACGCGCATAAAAGGCCTCTCCGGCGAGGCCGGATATGTTCAGCGGAGACAGGGAGAAGCCGCAGGCACGCCTTGAGGGAGCTATAGCCTCAGACGGCCAGTTGATCGGCCGGAATATCGGCAGACCACATCTTCTCCAGTTTGTAGAACTCGCGCACTTCGGGGCGGAAGACATGGACCACCACGTCGCCGCCATCGATGAGCACCCAGTCGCCCTGTTTCATTCCCTCGACCTGCGCATTGCCGAAGCCGGCTTCCTTCAGGCGGCGCAGAAGGTGATCGGCCACGGCGCCGACATGGCGCTGCGACCGCCCGCTAGCGACCACCATATGGTCGGCAATCGGCGTCTTTCCCGTGAGGTCGATGGAGACAACATCCTCGGCCTTGTCTTCTTCCAGGCTCTCGAGCACGAGAGCGAGCATCTCAGAAGACTTGCCGGTATCGGCCGCCTTGCCCTTGCGGGGGGCGGGGGCCTTGCTTGCGGCGCCGGCGGCTTTCGCCTCGGGCCTGGTCTGGACCTTCCGGTCCGTCGATTGTCTGCTCAGGAATACGCTCCTTTTTGGCAAACAGTTACATGGGCTGGTGGCGCCGGCTCGTTTCCGCCGCTACCGGTTGAAGGATAAGCCCCGAAGGGCGTCAGTTCAATGACGCTGTCCGGCGGGGTTCATCGTCAGGCGCGGTTCCAGTCCGATTTTTCGCGGATTTCCGTCGCCGAACGGGCGTTTTCGGGGCCTGCGAGAAAAATCAGCGCGGGCGGCGCCATGAGAGGCAGAAGGGCTGCGTCCGAGCTGTCGAGGATCGCCGGGGCGAGCGCCTGCGCTGCAGGAGACAGCCGCGCTTTCAGCGTGTAGCCGGGCCGGGGATAGATGGCGATGGGCACCGTCATGGCGATTTCGCGCCAGTTCCGCCAGCGCGGGAACTGCAGCATGTTGTCCGCACCCATCAGCCAGACGAAGCGGACCTCAGGGTAGCGGCCCGTCAGCTCGGCCAGCGTGTCCGCCGTATAGCGCGTGCCGAGCCTCGCCTCGACGCCGCTCACGACGATGCGCGGATCGCGCGCCATTGCCTCCGCGGGGGCCAGGCGCCGCGCGAACGGGGCCATGCCCGTTTCGGGTTTCAGCGGATTGCCGGGCGCGACGAGCCACCATATGCG
>JAJLKS010000079.1:0-2943 GCA_033838765.1 Alphaproteobacteria bacterium | reverse complement strand
TGCGCCTGCGCGACCTGCCATGTCTATGTCGCGCCGGAATGGAAGGACAAGGTGGGCCCCGCCGAGAGCATGGAAGAAGACATGCTCGATTTCGCCTTCGACGTGCGCGACAATTCGCGTCTGTCCTGCCAGATCAAGGTGACGGACGAGCTCGACGGCCTTGTCGTGAACCTGCCCGAAAAGCAGTTCTGATCGCGGGCCTTTCTTCTTTTCACCTGATCGTTTTGGCGGCCTGCCGCGCGATTGCCTCAAGTCCGGCGCGGGGTTCGCCCGCGCGGGCGCGCAGTGCGATGCTGTGCAGCACTGCGCCTGCAAGCCTTGCGAGCCCTGCTTCGTCGGCATCCTCTGAAATCTCGCCGCGCTTCTTCGCTTTCGCGTAGAGGCGTTCGAGCCCGCGGTCGATTTCCGTCAGCGTGGCGCCGAGCGCCGCCCTGATGTCTTCATCCACCATCGCTTCCGCCGGTGCCGTGCAGGAGATGAAGCAGCCGCGCGGCCCTTCATCGCCCGACAGATAGAGGTCGATGCCGCCCCGATAGAAGGCCTCCAGCGCCTCGCCGAGCGGCATGTCCGACAGCAGGATGCCGCGCATCGCCTCGCGCAGATGCTCCGCATACAGGTCGAGGCTTTTCAGATAGATCGCTTTCTTGTCGCCGAAGGCCGCATAGAGGCTCGGCCGGTTCATGCCCGTCGCGGCGGCAAGGCCGTCAAGCGACGTGCCGGTGAAACCTGCCGCCCAGAATGTCTCCATAGCCCGCGTCAGCGCCTTTTCCGGGTCGTAGGCGCGGGGCCTGCCACGCGGGTTCTTCGTCATTTTTGTACCAATTCGCAAAAAATCATTGACGGGCGTTCGGTGGTTATTATTATTCGGTTCGGTACAAAAATCCAGCCGGGAGGAAACCCATGGAGCTCTATTTCACGCCGATGGCCTGTTCCATCGCCACGCGCATCGCACTTTACGAGATCGGGCAGGGTGATGAGACGTCCTTCCATCGCGTCACCCTGTCATCGAAGACGCTCGATGACGGGTCGGACTATTACGCCGTCAATCCCAAGGGGCAGGTGCCGGCGCTGCGTCTCGACAATGGCGAGATACTCACCGAGGGTACGGCGCTTCTTCAATATGTCGCCGACCGGGCGCCGGCCTCCGGCCTCGCGCCCGCCAATGGCACGATGGAGCGCTACCGGCTTCAGGAGTGGCTGAACTTCATCGGCTCCGAGCTTCACAAGCAGGTGCTGGCCGTGATCTTCAATCCCTTCACGCCGCCGGAAGCCAAGGCGTTCGCGCGGGACGAGGTGGCGCCGGTCAAATTCGCGGTGCTTGCGAAAGGCGTCGAAAAGGGGCCGTTCCTGACGGGCGAGCGGTTCACGGTCGCCGATGCCTATGCCTTTTTCGTGCTGGTGCTGTGCGGCCGCGCGGGCATCGATCTCTCCCGCTGGCCGGAACTCGGCGCCTATCTCGACCGTTTGACGGCGCGGCCAAGCGTTGCCCGCGCCCTGTCGGAAGAAATGGCTCTCCTCAAGCAGAGCTGACGCTTTTCTTCGGGCGGGCGTCGAACACGTCGAACTCATGTTCGATCGACTTCTCGATCAGGAGCCGCCATAGCGGCTCCGCGATCGCCCGGCTGAGGCCCGCCCGGTCCGCTTCCGCGAGCACCTTCTGCACCACATCCTCGATCCGTGCCTCGTCGCGCACGGCCGAGCGCTCGCCCTTGATGATTCCTGCCTGTTCGATATAGGACTGCCGTTCGGCAAGGAGCTTCACCAGGTCGCGGTCGATCCTGTCGATCTCCCTGCGGACATCCGCCATCGTGTTGCATTTCATCATCGGGAGCCTCCGGGCCTGGTGCGGCATGGGGTCATGCTGCGCTGCCGCATTCGTTGCGTAAGATAGGCATCGGCGCCGGTTTGTCACGGCCATTCGGCACGATTTTTCTCTTGGCGTCGCGGCAGGGGCGACCTATATATGCGTCAGCGGTTGTGAAATATTTATAACCACATAATTTCAATGTTATTCCTGCTCCGGGAGCGGGCAAAGACAGGTGGCTGAGATGACGCAAGAAACAATCTCGACGGATGTGGTCATCATCGGAGCGGGGCCCTGCGGTCTGTTCGCGGTGTTCGAGCTTGGCCTGCTCGATATGAAATGCCACCTGATCGACATTCTGGACAAGCCGGGCGGGCAGTGCGCCGAGCTTTATCCCGAAAAGCCGATCTACGACATTCCCGCGCTCCCCGTCGTCAGCGGGCAGGAGCTCACCGAGCGGCTGATGGAGCAGGCGGCGCCTTTCGGCCCGCAGTACCATTACAACGAGATGGTCGAGGAGCTTGAGAAGCTTCCCGATGGCCGCTTCCGCGTGAAGACCGATGGCGGCCTCGTCTTCGAGGCGAAGGTCATCGTCATTGCCGCAGGTGGCGGCAGCTTCCAGCCAAAGAAGCCGCCGATCCCCGGCATCGAGGCCTATGAAGGCAAATCCGTCTTCTATGCCGTGAAGCGCATGGAAACCTTCCGCAACAAGAAGGTGCTGATCTCGGGCGGCGGCGACAGCGCGCTCGACTGGACGATCAATCTCCAGCCCATCGCGCAGTCGATGCAGCTCATTCACCGCCGCGACGGTTTCCGCGCCGCGCCCGACAGCGTCAACAAGATGCATGCGCTCGTCGAAGAAAAGAAGATGCAGTTCCATCTCGGACAGATCACCGCGCTTCATGGCGACAATGGCCAGCTCACAGGCGTCACCGCCAAGGGCAATGACGGCAAGGACTACGAGATCGAGTGCGACACGCTGCTGCCCTTCTTCGGCCTCACCATGAAGCTCGGCCCGATCGCCAATTGGGGCCTCAATCTCCATGAGAACCTCATCCCGGTCGACACGGAAAAGTTCCAGACGAGCGAGCCGGGCATCTTCGCCATCGGCGATATCAACACCTATCCGGGCAAGCTGA
>JAJLKS010000078.1:0-3299 GCA_033838765.1 Alphaproteobacteria bacterium | reverse complement strand
AGGAGCGTCGTCGGAATTTGTGCGAAGTCGACGCCGCGCCGCAGGATCGACGCCGCAAAGCCGGTCAGGTCGCCGATAACGCCGCCGCCCAGCGCGATCACGAGATCGCCGCGCTCTATGCTTTCGCCGAGCAGCCATTCCGTGAGCCGTTCCAGTTCGGCGAAGGACTTGGTGCCTTCGCCCTGGGGCAGCACGATTGCAGAGTGGCGTATGCCTGCCGCATCGAGGCTTTTCTCGAGCGCGGGCAGGTGGAGCTTTGCCACCGCAACATCGGTGACGATGGCGACACGCTGGCGGCGCAATAGCGGCTTCAGATGGGCGGCAGCATTTGCGATGAGTCCGCGGCCCACCAGAATGTCGTATTTCCGGTCGCCGAGATCGACGGTAACCTTGCGTAGAGCGTCAGTCATTTTGCTGTCCGGCGCGTATGGCGCGGAACTCCTTGAGCTTTTCAATGATCTCCTCGACCACCGCTTCGTGCGGGCCTTCGAGGCTTTCAATCGTTATGTCGGCCTGCGCGTAGACGGGATAACGCTCGTCGATCAGCCGTTTCATGGTCGTGCGCGGATCGCCGTTCTGCAACAGCGGCCGGTCGCCGCGCTTGCCGACCCGCTTCATCAGCGTGTCGAGATCGGCCTTCAGCCAGATGGATATGCCGCGTGCGGCTATGTTTGCGCGTGTCGCCGGGTCCATGAAGGCCCCGCCGCCGGTCGCCAGAACCTGAGGCGCCCCGGCGAGCAGCCGGGCGATCACGCGGCGTTCTCCGGCGCGGAACGCGGCTTCGCCACGGCGCTCGAAAATTTCCGGGATGGTTTCTCCGGCTGCATCTTCTATTTCGGCATCGGCATCGACGAATGCAAGGTCGAGGCGCTTGGCAAGGCGGCGGCCGACCGTGGTCTTCCCGGCGCCCATCAATCCGACCAGCACGACCCAACGCGAGGCAATGGGCACAGGCGAGAGCGTTTCGATCGGCTCTGCATCCGCAATCATGGTTTCGTTCCAGCTCCTCGTGACCGTCCGGCGGGCTGCCGTTCTGGCGGTCTTAACCTTGTTGGCTTACTCTCCGGGCCGATTTCCGCAGGCAAGGCGGATATCGTACCCAATTGTTGCCGGGGTTGCAGCCTTGCCGGGGCTGTAGATAAGCCTTTAAGGCCGCCGCGTCGCGCCCAAATTTCGCCGCAAGCGGGCCGTAAAGGTCTTCTTCTGTTCTGGCGGCTTGTACCCGAAGGGTCCGATGAAGGCCCCAAAAGAGGAAAAATCATGAGCCGTGCTTCAAGCTTTCTCGTCATCGCCTTTATCGTCGTGGCGGTATTTGCGGGTGGGCTTTTCTATCTGGACCGGGCGGTCGAGCCTGAAATCCAGTCAGTGGAGAAGGTTATCCCGAATGACCAGTTTGCGTGCTAAACCGGACAGGCGGTCCCTCGCCGCCGGATTTGCGCTTGCCGCGTCCATTTCGCTCGCCAGTGCGCCGCTTGTCGCTCAGGAGGCAAATGTCCTGCGGGCGCCGGCCGGCACCGCGCCTGCGCCGGCGATGTCAGCCCCGGAACTGGCCGAAACCGGTTCCGGCCCGCAACGCATCGTACCCCCCGGTTATGGCGCGACGCTGCCAGGCTCCGCCGTGCCCGAACCGGCCGAGCCGGAAGGCCCATCGCAGTTCTTCCCCGCCGGCACGGTTTCCACCGAGCCGAGCGTTCGCGTGCTCAGCGCCGTGCCCGGCCAAAGCAATACCGGTATCGAGATCGGTACGCTGACCGGCGTCGGCGCTGCGACCTCCGGCCTCATCAGTCCGGAACAGGGCGGTTTCGGCACGGATATGTGGCAGGGCGCCTCGCGCACCGATATCGACACATATCTCGCCCGGCTGCCCGTGCCCGGCGCATCGCCGGTGATGAACGATCTCGCCCGGCGGCTGCTCCTCACCGGCGCGCAACCGCCGTCCGGCGCAGGCAGCGGTATCACCTTGCTTGCGACGAGAATTGATCGTCTGGTCGCGTCGGGACGCACACAGGCTGCGATCGAGCTTGCCGGGTCTGCAGGGCAGGAGCGCCCGCCGCTCGTTGCCGCAGGCCTTGCGCGCGCCGCACTTGCGCAGTCGAACGAGCAGCTTGCCTGCGACGCGCTGAAGGACATTCCGCCCGGGCGCGATCCTGCCCATGACGCGATGTCGGCCTTTTCGGTGAAGCTCAGCACCTATTGCCAGATCGCGGCAGGCAATCCGGAAATTGCGAGCCTTACGCTCGATCTTGCGCGCGAAGAGGGCATGGATGATCCTCTTTTCTATTCGCTGGCGAGCGAGGCGGCGCTTGGCATCGTGCTTCGTGCACCCGAGCCGAACGGCCTCACCATCATGAATTTCGCCTTCTACAAGCTTGCCGGACGCGAGCTTCCCAAGGATGCCGTCGATATCGCGGAGCCCGCGCTTCTGCCCGGCTTCCTGAGCGATGAAACACTGTCCGCCGAAGCAAAGGTCGCGGCTGCCGAGCGTGCAGCCTCCTATGGGCTGATCGACGGGCGTGACCTTGCTGCGGCCTATCGCGAGCCGAGTTTCACGCCCGAACAGGTGGCAGGACTTCTTACCTCCGACATACCGGAGCCTTCTCCGCTTCGCCGGGCCATGATCTTCCAGGCGATCGGCGCTGCGGTGGCGGCGGACGAGAGGATGCGGCTGTTCCGGCTTGCCTTTGCGACGGCGGAATCGGCCGGTCTCTATTATCCGACGGTCGAGGCGCTCTATCCCGATCTCGACCTGCTTGTGCCGTCCGATGCCCTGAGGCCGATGGCGCCGGCCGCGGCACGTGCCTTTATCGCGCTTGGCGAGCGGTCGAAGGCGCAGGAATGGATGGCGCTTATGGGCGCAGGCGGACAGATGCTCGGACGCGACATGCGCGAGCTTGAGGGGCTTCTGCGCATTGCGGGCGGCTCGCCCCAGGGCTTCGACACCGTAAAGGTCTCGGCGGAAATCGCGAGCGATCTTAAATCCGGCGTCGCGCAGACACGCGCCTATGCCGCGAGCGAGGCCATGCTGCTCGAAGCGCTCGGTTTCCAGCTCGATCCGGCCGTCTGGGATGCGCTGCTCGATGCGCGCGGGGCGCTGACGGGGCAGGTTCCGCCGGAGGCGCTTCTGAACCAGCTCAGTGCGGCGGGCCAGAAAGGCACTGTCGGCGAGACAGTCATGCTCGCGATAGAAGTCATCGGAACGAATGGCGCCGGCGCGGTGCATCCGCGTGCGGCGGCGCAGGCCGTCGCGAGCCTCAGAACGATCAATCTCGAAAACGAGGCGCGGCGCCTCGCGCTCGAGG
>JAJLKS010000077.1:0-4310 GCA_033838765.1 Alphaproteobacteria bacterium | reverse complement strand
AACCGGGGCAAAGAACAGACACGCCGATATTTTCCGGCGCAAGCTGCTGCACCCAGCCTTCCGACATGCCCACAACGGCATATTTCGATGCCGTGTAGGGCTCCATGCCCGGCGCGGAAATGAGGCCCGCCATCGAAGCCGTATTGACATAGTGCCCGCCTTCGCCATGCGCGCGGATATGCGGCAGGAAGACCTCCATGCCATAGACGACGCCCATGACGTTGACGGCGATTGTCCATTCCCAGTCGCCTGGCTTCATCGTGCCGATCGCGCCGCCCGCGCCGACACCGGCATTGTTGCAAACGACATGCACCTTGCCGAAGGCATCAATCGTTGCCTGTGATGCCTGCTCGACGGAACTGCGCTCCGCCACATCGCAGCGCACACCCTCCGCCTTGATCTGACGTTCGCGTAAATCTTTCAATGCGGCAGCGAGATCGTCCTCGTTGATATCCGCAAGCATCACATTCATGCCCGCAGCGCCGAAGGCTCGCGCCATCGACAGGCCGATACCGCTTGCCCCGCCCGTCACGAAAGCGGTCTTGCCGGAAAGATCTTTCATCATGCAGCCTTTGCGAGATCGTCGAGCGCATCGAACTCGGCGAAGAGTTTCGCTCCATCGGACGCCTTTTCAAGCCCGGCGCGAATTGCCTCGCGAGTCTGCTCCCGCGAGAAATCGGCCTGCGTCACCGCATGCCAATGCACCATCCCTTCCCAGATCGGGTCGATCAGATCCTTGCCCGTTACCGTCCCGCCATCGACGGTCTTGAAGGTAAAGCTGCGCATCTCGGAGACAGCCGTCTGCAGATAGCCGACATGGATCGCCTCATCCGTGCGGATGCGCTCGACCATTGCCGCCGCCTCCGCCGCTTCCGCACGCCGCTCCGGGAAAGCTTCCGCATCGCGCATGATCTCGCAGCAGAACGCGAAGAAGCTCTCCGCCCGCACCTCGATCATCAGCACGTTCATCAGCAGCAGGATCAGCTGCTCGAAGCCCGCCGGAAGCTGCGGCATCAAACGCCCCGTATCCGGCCGGCCGATGCTTTCGGGAATTTCAGGCAGCGGATATCGGTCTTTGCCGAAGCAGAGATCCCGCGCCGCGTACCACATCGCGTCATGCGCGCCGAGTTCGGGTTCCGCCGGATCGCCGCCCTCATCCGCGCCATGAGCATAGAGCAGGCCCTTGTGGAGATGACCTGTGCAGGTCTGCGAGATATCGTCCACGATGATCTGCTGGAAGTCCGGCGCCTGAAGGTCGCAGAGCGCACGGCCGCGCGCCTCGATCACGCCGGTGATGGTGAGCGAATTCCAGAGCTGCTGGCCGATGCCATGGCTCAACAGAAACCGCTCCTGCGGAATATTCGGATAGTTGCCACGCTTCAGCAGTTGCACTGTCGCATCGATCAGCGGCCAGCCCTTCGCTGTCAGCGCCTCCTGCCAGGCATGAACCGCAGGCCAGCGATGCAGAACGCGCGGCGACACATAGGTGCCGTCGGCCAGAAACCCGCCATGCAGCTTGTAGCCCGCCTGCTCGTGCGGCCGCGCATAGTCGTGGCTCGCCATCAGTTCTTCGCGAGTATAGCTGAGCTTTGCCATCTATTCCTCCCTCCTTGAGCCTTGTGGCTCTTATTTCTTCAGTGCCCGGACAAAAACCCAGGTCATGCCGTCGATCATCTTTTTGCGGTCGAGCCTGCGGCGATAGCCATAGGCACCGCCCTGCTTGATCGCGCCGACGATGAGATAGCCGATCATCCGCGTATCGAGTTCCGGCGAGGCGTCGCCCGACGCCTTCCACTTGTCGAGAAGTTCCGACCAGACTTCCGCCCAGCGGTCAACGGGGCCGCGTCGGCCGATATCGCCTGTCGACAGAACGCTGATATCCGTCAGCGCGGCCGCCAGCACACCGGGATTCCTGTCCGAATATTCGAAGACAGCCGTCAGCAGCTCCCGGATACCCTCCTCCATCGAACCCGCCACCGCATGATGCGTCTCGACGAATTCATGCAGCTCATCCGCCGCCTCGTCTGTGAAGGCGAGGAAGCAATCGAGCTTGTCTTCGAAATGCAGATAGAAGGTGCCATGGCCGACGCCTGCCGCCTTGGAAATGTCCTGCGGCCGCGTTTCATGATAGCCGCGCTCGGCGAAAAGCCTGCGCGCCGCCTCCATGAGCTTGCGGCGGCTTTCGAGCTTCCGCTTTGCACCACCGCTCACGGCCACAGGCTCCGTCCCGCCAGTCCGTGCGGACGATTCTCCCGGCCCACCATCTTCCAGAACGGCCGCTTCTGCGGCTTCTCGGGTTCTGGAACCCGTTTCCTCCATGGTCATGCCGGAAGCGTCAGGTCTTATTGACAAAATGTCAATATGATTGCCCTCACTTTGCAGGCATCCGCAGCGCATACTCCGCCGCCTTGCGGCCCCGCTGCAGGATTTCCCAGAGCTTCACCGGCGTCACCGGCATGTCGATTTCCTCGATTCCATAGGGCGCGAGCGCATCGATCATCGCATTGATGAACGCCGCCGGCGCGCCAACCGTACCGGCCTCGCCCGCCCCCTTCACGCCGAGCGCATTGGAGCGTGCGGGGATTTCATTGTAGCTCACATCGAAATCCGGGAAGTCGGACGCTCGCGGCATCCAGTAGTCCATGAAGGAGCCGGTCACGAGCTGGCCGTTCTGATCATAGACGGCGTGCTCGCCCATCGCCTGTCCGAGGCCCTGCACGATCCCGCCATGCACCTGCCCCGCGACAAGCAGCGGGTTCAGAATCTGCCCGAAATCATCCACCGCCGTGAAACGGGTAACGCGGTAGACGCCCGTCTCCGCGTCGATTTCCACTTCGCAGATATGCGCGCCGTTCGGAAAGGTATTGCCCTTCTGCGTATACTCGCCATCGCCCGCAAGCTCGCCGAGATCGGCCTGCGTCTCCGCAATCTTCGCCACGGCAAATAGGTCGATCACCTTGTCCGTGCCCGCGACCGCAAACACAGGCTCGCCGTCCTGCCCGCGATATTCGATATCGGCTTTCGCCGCTTCGAGTTCGTTTGCCGCAATCTCGCGGCCCTTCTCGATCAGCTTGTCGGAAGCATCGGAAATCGCGCCGCCCGCCATGTAGAGCGCCTTGGAGCCGCCCGTGCCCGCGCCGCCCGGCAGCACATCGGAGTCGCCCAGATGCACCTTGATCTTCTCGCCGTCGATGCCGAGCCGCGACGAGACGAGCTGCGTCCACGCCGTCTCATGCCCCTGCCCGTTCGTCTGCTGCCCGGTCCAGACATGGACGAGCCCATCCTTCGGATCGACCGAGATGCGCGCATAATCCGCCATCCCCGCCGCCGTGCGCTCGACATAATAGCTGTAGCCGAGCCCGAGGAGCTTCCCCTCCCGCTCCGCCGCCGCGCGCCGCGCAGCAAAGCCCGTCACATCCGCCCGCTTCATCGCATCGTTCAGATTGCGTTCGAAATCGCCGGAGTCGAAAGGCAGCGACGGCGCCGCATTGAGCGGCATCGCGCTTGGCGGCACGAAATTGCGGCGGCGGATGTCGTCGGGCGTAAGACCCATCTCCCGCGCCGCCTTCTCCATCAGCCGCTCGATCACATAGGAGGCTTCGGGGCGCCCTGCACCTCAATAGGCGTCCACCGGCACGGTATTCGTATAGACCGCGCGCACATGATTGTGCATCGCCGGCACCATATAGACGCCGACATGCATGCCGCGCGGCGCAAGCGAAGGAATGAACGGGCCGAACTGGCTCTGATAGGCGCCGAGATTGGCGATCGTGTCGACCTTCACGGCGAGGATCTTGCCATCCTTGTCGAGCGCGAGCGCTGCTTCCGTCACATGGTCGCGGCCCTGGCTGTCCGTGAGGAAACTCTCCGAACGATCCGCCGTCCACTTCACCGGGCAGCCGATCGTCTTCGAGGCGAACAGCACCAGCGGATATTCGGGATAGACGAAGGTCTTCATGCCGTAGCCGCCGCCCACATCCTCCGTCACCACGCGCAGCTTCTCGACCGGAATGTTGAGCGAGTGCTTCGCAATGTTGGTGCGCATGCCATGCACGCCCTGACTGCACACATAAAGCGTGTAGTGGTCGCGATCCGCCTCGTAATTCCCGAGCGCCGCGCGCTGTTCCATCGCCGCCACGACAATGCGGTTGTTGACGAGCTTCACCCGCGTCACATGATGCGCGGCCTTCATCGCCGCCTCGACGGGCGCGGCATCGCCGATTGACCAGTCATAGGCGAGATTGCTGCCATTCTCCTCCCAGATCACAGGCGCGTCCGGTGCAAGCGCGCCCGCCGTATCCGCAATCACC
>JAJLKS010000076.1:0-4272 GCA_033838765.1 Alphaproteobacteria bacterium | reverse complement strand
GGTGAGGAGGATGCGGGCTTCGTCCACGCGCCATGTCTCGCTCACATGCGCCATCATCCGCGCAAGGCTTGCGCGGCCCGCTTCCGGTTCCATCAGCGACCATGTCGTATCGAGCGATGTCGGCGAAAGGAGGAGGCAGTTCCGTGCGCGCGCCGTCTTGAGCCAGCTCCAGAGGAAGCCGCGCCCATGCCCGCTGCCGCCATGACAGGCGACGATGAGCGGCAGCGCCTCCTTGCCGTCATAGGTCTCCGGCACATAGAGCGAAAAGCCGCCGCGGTCTCCCTTGGCATTGCCGAAATGATGCACGCCCGTGTTCTCGCGCGCCGCGCCTTCCGCCAGCCGCCCGATCAGCGCCGCATCGTTGCGCGCATCGTCGTCGAGGAAGAAGCCGCTCACCGGCGCCAGCATCGGCGAAACGGGGTAGAGCGCTTCCATCGCGCGGGGGGCGTGGCGGAGCGCACGATAGGCCGCGAAGACCGGCCCGCCCGAAGCCGACGCCTCGCGGTCGTCTGCCGCCGCGCGCAATCCCTCGAAACCCGCTTCCGTCTCGTCCGCCGCCTCGCGCACATGAGCGGCGAATGCGCGAAGCTCTTCCGGCCATTCGGCGGCATCGAAGGGCGCCCGCGCCTCCTTCAGCTTCGCTGCAATCGGCGCTGCCTGTTCGGCAAGCGACGGAAGCAGCGGCGGGTGCAGATGCCGCGCGATGAACCCCATCGCATCCATCCCCTGCAGCAGCGCCGGTAAGAGCGTGTCGATCGCGTCGATCAGCTTTTCCTGGGGCGTGACGGTCACTGCTTCATATCTTCTGGTCGTATTCGCCGACTTCCGGCTGCGCCGAAAGCCGCTTGTCGATCTCGGCGAAGATCGCGCGCATATTCGCTTCCGATGCCGGGCTCTCGACCACGACCACGAGCCCCGGCTTGTTGGACGAGGCGCGCACAAGGCCCCATGTTCCGTCTTCCACCGTCACGCGCACGCCGTTCACCGTCACGATGTCGCGGATCTTCTGGCCGATGAGCTTTTCGCCCTTCGTTTCCATTTCCTCGAAGAGCCGCACCATCCGGTCCACGACTTCATATTTCTTTTCGTCCGCGCAATAGGGCGACATGGTGGGCGACCCCCAGGTCTTGGGCAGCGCCTCGCGAAGCTCCGACATCTTCTTTCCCGGATTGCGGTCCAGCATGTCGCAGATCGCAATCGCCGAGACGAGCCCGTCGTCATAGCCGCGCCCGATCGGTGGATTGAAGAAATAGTGGCCGGACTTCTCGAAGCCGACCAGCGCCTTCAGTTCATGCGCGCGGCGCTTGATGTAGGAGTGCCCCGTCTTCCAGTAATCCGTCTTCGCGCCATTGGCGATGAGCACGGGATCGGTGAGGAAAAGCCCCGTCGATTTCACATCGACCACGAATTGCGCGTTGGCGTGCTGCGCCGAAAGATCGCGCGCCAGCATCACGCCCACCTTGTCGGCGAAGATTTCCTCGCCCGTGTCGTCCACCACGCCGCAGCGGTCGCCATCGCCGTCGAAGCCGAGGCCCACATCGGCGCCTGTTTCAAGCACCTTTGCCGCCAGCGCATGGAGCATTTCCATGTCTTCCGGGTTCGGGTTATAGCGCGGGAAGGTCCAGTCGAGCTCGCAATCGAGCGGGATCACTTCCACGCCGATACCTTCCAGCACCTTCGGCGCAAAGGCGCCCGCCGTGCCGTTGCCGCAGGCCGCGACCACGCGGAGCTTCCGCTTCACTTTCGGCCGGTCGGTGAGGTCCGCGATATAGCGCGCCGCCATGTCTTCCACGCGGATATAGCGCCCGCCGTCCCGCGGCTTGCCATTGCCCGCGAGTACGATTTCCTTCAGCCGGCTCATTTCGTCCGGCCCGAAGGTGAGCGGCCGCTGCGCACCCATCTTCACGCCCGTCCAGCCATTTTCGTTATGGCTCGCCGTCACCATGGCGACGCAGGGCACATCGAGCGCGAATTGCGAGAAATAGGCGACAGGCGAAAGCGCAAGCCCGATGTCATGCACCTCGCAGCCCGCATTCATCAGCCCGATGATGAGCGCCTGCTTGATCGAGGCGGAATAGGAGCGGAAGTCGTGGCCCACTGCGATCCGTGGGCTCACGCCCATTTCGTGGATCAGCGTCCCGAGCCCGAGGCCCAGCGCCTGCACGCCGACGAGATTGATTTCCTTCTCGAAGAGCCACCGCGCGTCATATTCGCGAAAGCCGTTCGGCGACACGAGCGGCAGGTTTTCGAATTCGGGCGTATTGGGCTTGAGGTCGGCGCGGGGCTTCAGCGTCATGGGGTCTCCGAGGGCGGGTTTGCCGGAACCCGGCGTTTATACACCGGATCGGCAGGGCGGGGATAAGTCGGGCGGCTGGATTTCTGGGCCGGGATTGCGGCGGCAGTTGGGCAGCTATTCGCGCAGGACGAGCCTTTCGCCGCGCACCTCCACGGCATCGAGCCGGCCGAGGAAACTCATGCCGAGCAGCGACACGCCAAGCCCGTCGCCTTCCGTCACGGAGGCCTGCACGTTGCGGAGCGAAATCGCCCCCACGCTGACTTCGTCGAGCATCACGCGCGCCCCGCGGACGACGCCATTCGCGGTCTGATAGGCAATCGTGTAGTTGAGCGCCGCCGTGTCGATGCCGAGACGCTGTGCATCCGTTCGCGTCAGCGCCACATCGCTCGCGCCCGTATCCACGAGAAAGCGGATATGCGTGCCATTGACCAGCGCATCGGCATGAAAATGCCCGCCCATCCCGCGCGAAAGATAGGCCGTTCCCGGCTCCCGCTCCACGGGCGAGGAGGGGACGAGTTCGGATTGCACGCGCATCCCCATGTCGGAAAAGACGTCGCGGTAGGAATAGCCGATCACGAGCACCAGCCCGATAGCGACCCAGGCGAGCGCCTGCTTGAGGGCGAGGCCTGCCCGTTCGCGCCAGCCGAGGATCACGCTCCCGCCCACGAATGTCAGCAGCAACAGGCTGTAGACGAGGCGCATCTGCTTGTCTTCGCCTTCCAGCGCATCGGGAAAGCGGTTCATCAGGAAAAGCACGAGCGCCGCAAGTCCGAGCAGAAAGAGCGCGGCCCATGTCCAGTTGTTCTGTCTCATGGGCAGGAGTCTAGCGCAGGAGGGTGTGAAATGCGTAACGGGCAGGGCAATTTTACCCCTTTCAAGACCCGCGACAGGTCCCTATTTACATGCTAGAATTGGCGAAGAAATTAAATAACTAGAAGATATCGTAAAATGAAGGATGGCAAGGTCATACCGCTCGGCCGCCGCCCCGCACCGGAAGGTGCGGTGGAAGCTGCATCGCGCCTTGGCCTGCCGGATTTCGAGCCGGGCTGGGTCTGGCTCGTCGGTGCCGGGCCGGGCGATCCGGGCCTGCTCACCCTTCACGCGCTGAATGCGCTCCGTCAGGCCGATGTCGTTGTCTACGACGCGCTGGTCGATGAAACGGTCCTGCAATTCGCAAATCCGCGCGCCACGCTCGAATATTCCGGCAAGCGCGGCGGCAAGCCGAGCCCGAAGCAGCGGGATATTTCGGCGCGTCTGGTGGAACTCGCCCGCAAGGGCAAGCGCGTGCTGCGCCTCAAGGGCGGCGATCCCTTCGTCTTCGGCCGCGGCGGCGAGGAAGCGCTGGCGCTGGTCGATGCCGGCATCCCGTTCCGCCTCGTCCCCGGTGTCACGGCAGGCATCGGTGGCCTCGGCTATGCGGGCATCCCGGTCACGCACCGCGACGTGAACCATGCCGTCACCTTCGTCACCGGTCACATGGCAGGCGGCGACGTGCCGGAAAATCTCGACTGGCCGTCGATTGCGAAAGGCTCGCCCGTCATCGTCCTCTACATGGCGATCTCGCATCTCGGCGCGATCTCGAACCTGCTGATCGAAAATGGCCGCCGCGCAGATGAGCCTGTCGCGCTCGTCCGCAACGCAACGCTCAAGGATCAGTCGGTGCTGGAAACGACGCTCGGCAGTGCCGCCGAAGATGTCGCCCGCGCGGACTTCAAAGCCCCCGCCATCATCGTCATCGGCGATGTCGTAAAACTGCGCGAAGGCCTCGACTGGCTCGGCGCCCTCGAAGGCCGCATCCTGAAGCGCGACCCGCTGAACCTCCGCGGCATCGAAGACGCGGTTTAGCGGTGTTCCCACTGCGGGAATAATGCTTGTTCCCAAATCGGGAACATGCTAGCTTTCATCATGCAAATTGTGGCGAAGAAGCGCCTGAAGGAATTTTGGAAGAAGCATCCTCAGGCGCAGACACCGCTTGA
>JAJLKS010000075.1:0-2427 GCA_033838765.1 Alphaproteobacteria bacterium | reverse complement strand
CGCTCCCGAGCCAAAGCCCGATGCGGCGGTCCTCTGGAACCCCGGCGCGGCTGTTGCCCCCCAAGGCCGATCCTCCTCACGCCGGATCGGGCAAACCCTCGCCATCGCGGCGAGTTTCGAGCTCGCACTCATGACCGGGTTCGGTATCGGTGCGATAGGCCTCGTTTTCGGTGGCCCGGATGCAGCCGCATTGCTCGCCGACATCGACGCCATTCACACCACTTTCTGCCGCGCGCTCGGCATCGCCGCCTGACGGCAAACCCAACCCGCAACCCGGAAAGAGAGAAAAATGACCGCCATCGAAAGCGAAAGCCGGGACCGCATCCTCACTGGTGCGGGAAATCCGAGAGGCCCCGTAACGGCGGCAAGACAACGCCGTACCGCTCTCATCTATCTCTCCATGGTGTTGCTTGGCCTCTTGCCGTCGCTTCTGGGCGCCGCCCCGGCATGGCAGGCGGCAGGCCTCGGCCTCTGGATGCCGGGCGCAGGCTTCCTCGCCGTCGGCGGGTGGGCGGCGATCCTCTTCCCGCTGACTCTAACGCTCTTCGCGGTGTCGCTTGTCGCATGGTTCTGGTGCGGCATGGTTCTCGCCCCGGTCGCGGTCTGGGTGGGCACGGCGCTCATCGCCGGCCTTATGGCCCCGGGCGAGGTTTCGCCCTTCGCTTATGCCGTCACCGCACTCTGCATGGCGGGCGTCGCCATAGCCTCGCGCCGCCGCTCGCGCAACCGTTTGGTGCGCGACACGGAGAAGGCTGCCGCGCGCCGCGATTTCGTCCCCGCCTCGCTTGTCGAAGTGCGCTCGCGCAGCGCCGCTCTCCCCGATCAGACGACGCGCGAACTGGCCGCGGAGGACCTGCCATCGCTTCGCTATCTTCTCGACCGCGCATTGCAGCCCGTCGAGGAATTCAATGGCTTCAACATCATCGACCAGTTCCAGCCGGCGGCACTTCGCTACCAGATCAACCATATGGGCTTCGCGCTTGGCATTGCTCAGGGCAGCTACCTGCCGAATTTCCACGGCTATATGCATCAGGCGCAGCGCAACCTGATCGACAAATATCTGCTCCGCAAGGTCTGGGGTTATTGGGTCTATGAATCGATCTGGGGTCACCTGAACGTCACCAATTTCGATCCTGCCGCCCGCGACAACATCATGCTGACGGGGTGGTTCGGCATGCATGTCGGTCAGTACACGCTGAACAGCGGCGACCTTCGCTACGCAAATCCCGGCAGTCTCACTTTCCGCCTGAACAACAAGACGGCCTATCGGCACGACCTGCACAGCATCATTGGCTCCGTCGTGCAGAACTACGAACGCGAGATGGACGAATTCTGCCTCTTCCCCTGCGAACCGAACTGGATCTATCCGATCTGCAATCACTACGGCATGACGTCGCTTGCCTCCCATGACCGCCTCTTTGGGACGAACTATGTCGGCCGCTTCCTTCCTGCATGGCTCGACAAGCTCGACACGGAATTCACCGATGCGAAGGGCTCGATCATCGGCCTGCGCTCGCAGCATCTCGGATTCGAGGTGCCTTTCCCCGTCAGTGAAGCAGGCTATGCGAATTTCGCCAATTGCTTCGCACCCGATCGCGCCAAGCGACTCTGGGCTATCGCACGCAAGGAAATCGAGCCGGCCCTCGCCCCGGATGCAGAAGGAAAGATGCGCATCTTTCTGCCCGGCAAGGGCCTCGACGCTGGCAATTACAGCACCGGACATACGGCCTCCTACAGTTCGATCCTTACGGCCGCTCGCGAGTTTGGCGATGTGGAAATTGCGGCAGCGGCGCAACGCAGCCTTGATCTCGATTGCGGCCTCGATGAATCCGGCGGCGTGCGCCGCTATCTCGGCGGCTCCAATCTGGCAAACACCAATGCCGTGATGGGCCGTCTGATGCGAGTGGGCGATTTCCGCCGCTCCTTCGTCGAAGGCCCAGACGAAAAATCGCTGAAGGGTCCCGTCCTCGCCGAAGCACGCTATCCCGATGTGCTTGTCGCCCGCGCCTACAGCAGGGGTGAAGACCTGAACCTCGTCCTTCACCCCGGGACGCCGGGCGCCACACACAAGCTCCGCCTTGCGCAGCTGCAGCCCGGTCGCAGCTACAGTGTGACGGGCGCCGCGCCGTCTTCCTTCACCGCCGATGCGAAAGGCGAAGCCTTGCTGGAAGCGAGCCTGAACGGCCGCCTCGAAATATCGGTAGTGCCGGCCTAATGCTGAATGAAACGAATGCGCAAGCGCCTCGCCGTCAATGAACGACGGCGCTGGCGCGTTCTTCCTTCACGAAGAGAAGACCGATCAGCCCTGCAAGGATGAGCGGCACGACGACCATCAGCCCGAAGCGCTGGTTCTGCGTCATCGACGTCACGATGCCGATGAAGAGCGGCGCGACCCAGGCGGTCGCCTTGCCGACCAGCGCGAAAAGG
>JAJLKS010000074.1:0-3734 GCA_033838765.1 Alphaproteobacteria bacterium | reverse complement strand
GCTCGCGCTCTTCATGACGCCGGTGAATATCCGCCGCGGCGAGTTTCTTATGAACTGGGAAACGGCGAAGAAAGCGCCCTGGGACGTCTTCCTGCTGTTCGGCGGCGGCTTGAGCCTTGCGAGCGCCATCGAGCTGCATGGCGTCGCCACCTGGCTCGGCACCATGTTCGACGGCGCGGGAGCGATCCCCATCATTCTGCTCGTCGCCGCCGTCTGCGCGCTGATCCTCATGCTCACCGAGCTGACCAGCAATACGGCGACGGCCGCAACCTTCCTGCCCGTGATCGCGGCCGTCGCCATCACCATCGGCGAAAATCCGCTGCTGCTGCTGATCCCCGCCGCGATGGCTGCCAACTGCGCCTTCATGCTGCCTGTCGGCACACCGCCGAACGCGATCGTCTTCGGAAGCGGGCGCATATCGCTGCCGCAAATGGCCAAGGCGGGATGGTGGCTCAACGTCGCATTCGTCGTGCTGATCGTCGCGATGGTCTATGTGCTAGGCCCCATCATCTTCGGCATCGAACATGGTGTGTTGCCGGACTGGGCGGTGCAGACGCCGTCTCCTTGACGTTGTTACGCGGAGACCGGACTGCACAAGGGGGAAAAATGGGGGGACGGGGTGATGAATTTCAACAGGCGCAACCCCGCTCCAGCGGAAGCCCCGGGTGATCCTGTCGGGCGTTCCTTGCGGGGTTGCTACTGGATGTGCTGCTCGCACTCGCCCTGGTGAGAAACCGGGCTTGTCTCCAATGCCTTTTTGCCTGCGCGCTCAATCAGTACGGCCTGGGCGTCAAGCTGTCTTTGCGCTGTTTCCTGGCCTATAAGATTTGCTGACCGGCCGCACCTGTGATCCGCGTCAGAGCTTGGCATGTATCATAAGGTCTTCTGGTTCAGTCCCTGCAGAACCACGTCGGTGGGGTCATCTTCGTAAACCTCCTCCTTCATCAGACATAAAAATGCTACGCCCCAAACGCTGGAAAGGTCAACTGGAATAGGCATTTCCCGAAAGTTCAAAAGAGTCAGTCTTGTTGACCGAATAAAAATCCGTATACAGATAAAATCGTTCCGCATCACGCGGTAATGAGGCGCTTGACGCCGCCGCGCGCAGCCAGTTTCGCCGCAACGAAAAATGGGAGGGTGAAAAATGTGGCTGAGACAGGTGGCGCTGGTCGCGCATGATCTCGAACCTGTGGTGGCGGAGCTTGAAGCGGTACTGGGGCTGAAGGTCGCTTACCGCGATCCTGGCGTCGCGGTGTTCGGCCTCGTCAATGCGGTGATGCCTGTCGGCGGCGAGTTTCTCGAAGTCGTGCAGCCGGTGAAGGACGACGCCTCCGCGCTGCGCTATCTCCATCGCCGCGGCGGCGATGCCGGCTACATGCTGATCTTCGAGGTGGCGGATGCGCTGGCGCACCGCGATCGCGTGCTCGGACTCGGCGCGCGTCAGATCGCGGCGATGGACAAGCGTTATGTCTTCACACATTTCCATCCGGCCGATTTCGGCGGCGTGCTGACCTCGATCGACAGCGTCAAGGGCGTGGAAAACTGGCTCGACCCTGACAGCGACTGGCCGCCCGCGGGCGACGACTGGCGCAAGGCGAAAGCCTCGAACGCCACCGCCATTCTCGGCGCAACGGTGCAGACAAAAGCTCCCGCCGCGCTGGCCGCCCGCTGGGGCGAGTTGCTTGCCGTGCCGGTGGAGGAGGGCGAGGGTGGTCCGTCGCTCCGCCTCACCCGGGGCCATGTCCGCTTCGTCGAGCCCGTGGACGCGGACGGCACCGGCGTCACCGGCATCGACATCGCGATGGCAGACCCCGCCGCCGCGCTCGCCTGCGCGCAGGAGCGCGGCCTGCCGGTCGAAGGCAACAGTGTCACCATCTGCGGCACACGCTTCGCGCTGCATCCGGCATGACAAAGAAAAAGGCCGGAGCTTTCGCTCCGGCCTTTCCGTCTCGCTGAACCCGTAAGGATCAGACCGAGTAGTACATGTCGAACTCGACCGGGTGCGGCGTCATTTCGTAACGCAGGCATTCTTCCCACTTCAGCTCGAGATAGGCGTCGATCTGCTCGTCGGTGAAGACATTGCCCTTCGTCAGGAACTTGCGGTCCGCGTCGGCCGCAACCAGCGCTTCGCGCAGGCTGCCGCAAACGGTCGGGATGTTCTTCAGCTCTTCCGCCGGCAGGTCGTAGAGGTTCTTGTCCATCGGCGCGCCCGGATCGATCTTGTTCTCGATGCCGTCGAGGCCGGCCATCAGCATGGCAGCGAAGGCGAGATAGGGGTTCGCCGTCGGATCGGGGAAGCGGATTTCGATGCGCTTCGACTTCGGCGACGTGCCATGCGGAATGCGGCAGGAGGCCGAACGGTTGCGCGCCGAATAGGCCAGCAGCACCGGCGCTTCATAGCCCGGCACGAGGCGCTTGTAGCTGTTCGTGCTGGGGTTGGTGAAGGCGTTGAGCGCCTTGGCATGCTTCAGGATGCCGCCGATATACCAGAGGCATTCCTGGCTGAGGTCGGCATACTTGTTGCCGGCGAAGAGCGGCTTGCCGTCCTTCCAGATCGACTGGTGGCAGTGCATGCCCGAGCCGTTGTCGCCGAACACCGGCTTCGGCATGAAGGTCGCCGTCTTGCCGAAGGCCTGCGCCACGTTGTGGATCACATACTTGTAGATCTGCATGTGGTCCGCAGCCTTGGTGAGCGTCTGGAACTTGGTGCCAAGCTCGTGCTGCGCCGCCGCCACTTCGTGGTGGTGCTTTTCGATATGGACGCCCATTTCTTCCATGACCGTCAGCATTTCGCCGCGCAGGTCCTGGCAGGAGTCGATCGGGTTAGCCGGGAAGTAGCCGCCCTTCGTGCGCGGACGGTGGCCGAGGTTGCCCGTCTCGTAATGCGTGTCCGTGTTGGTCGGCAGTTCGACGGAGTCGAGTTCGAAGCCGGTCTTGTACGGATTGGCCGAGAACTTGACGTCGTCGAAGATGAAGAATTCGGCTTCCGGGCCGAACACGATCGTGTCGCCGATGCCGGACGACTTCACATAGGCTTCGGCCAGCTTCGCCGTGCCGCGCGGGTCGCGGGCATAGGGCTCGCCCGTCGAGGGCTCGAGAATGTCGCAGAAGACGGCAAGCGTCGTCTGGGCATAGAACGGGTCGATCACGGCCGTTGAGGTATCCGGCAGCAGGACCATGTCGGACTCGTTGATCGCCTTCCAGCCGGCAATCGACGAACCGTCGAACATCGTGCCCTCGGCCCAGAAGTCGTCATCGCAGAAACCGACATCGAAAGTGACATGCTGCATCTTGCCGCGCGGATCGGTGAAGCGCAGGTCGATGTACTTCACGTCCTTTTCCTTGATGACGTCCTGAATAGATTTGCCAGCCATTTGGTCCTCTTTTCCCTGTTGTCCTTTAGGGGTTCTTGCGTTGGGCTTTCGCCCTCTCTTGGATGTATCGCGCGGCGGTATGGGGGTCGCGGCGCGCCGTCTTGTCGGGGGTCAATGCGTTATCGTGATTGCCGCTCCTTCGTGTCCGCTAGATCGCTTCCGAGCCGGTTTCGCCGGTGCGGATGCGGATAGCTTCCTCGACATTGGAAATGAAAATCTTGCCGTCGCCGATGCGGCCTGTGCGCGCGGCTGCCTGGATTGCTTCCACGGCCTTCGCCACCATCTCGTCGTTCAGCACGACCTCGATCTTCACCTTGGGAAGAAAATCGACGACATATTCGGCGCCGCGATAGAGCTCCG
>JAJLKS010000073.1:0-3146 GCA_033838765.1 Alphaproteobacteria bacterium | reverse complement strand
CTATCAGACAAACCCGGTCCTCCAGGGCCAGAGGGCCCAGCTTCGGGCAACGGACGAACAGGTGCCGCAGGCGCTGGCCGGCTGGCGTCCGAACCTGCAGGCGCAGGGCAGCTATGGGGCCGTCGACACGCGCACAGAACTCAATGGCGGCATCCAGACGCAAGACAGCCTCCGGCCGCTCAACGGCTCGGTGACGCTCAGTCAGAACCTCTTCGCGGGCGGCAGGACCGTAAACGCCACCGAACAGGCCGAAGCCTCGGTGCGGGCGGGGCGGGCGACGCTTGAAAGCGTCGAGCAGACGACGCTGCTCAATGCCGTACGCGCCTATATGGACGTCATTCGCGACCAGAGCGTGGTCGAGCTCAACAAGAACAACGTGCAGGTTCTCAAGCGCCAGCTTGAGGCGACGACAGACCGTTTTCGCGTCGGTGAATTGACGCGGACGGATACGGCGCAGGCCGAGGCCCGCCTGTCGCAGGCGCGCTCCAGCCTTACCGCCGCCGAAGCGCAATTGACGGCTAGCCGGTCCTTCTATCAGCGTGTGGTCGGCCAGATGCCGGGCACCCTAGAGCGGCCCGAAAGCGTTGCAGGCCTCCCGCAGAGCGAGGAGGACGCGCGCCGGATCGCCGAGGAGAATAATCCGACGCTTCGCGCCGCCCGTCATGGCGAAGAGGCGACCCGCAGCGCCATCAATGTGGCCAAGGGTGCGCTGCTGCCAACGTTCGACGTGCAGGCGCAATACCGGTATGGCCGTGATCCTTCGTCCACAATCTCCACAATCCGGGATGTGGAGGAAAGCTCGATCCTGGGTGTGCTGACCATCCCGCTTTATCAGAGCGGCGTGGAATATTCGCAGGTCCGCGAGGCGAAGGAGCGCAACAATCAAAGCCGTATGGAAGTGATGGCCGCGCTTCGGGAGGTCGATGAGGCCGTTCGTAACGCCTGGGAAGTACTTCGTGCATCGCGGTCGAGCATCGTTTCCACGACCGAACAGGTCCGTGCGAGCGAGATTGCGCTGGAAGGTGTGAAACAGGAATCCGAAGTCGGTGCGCGCACGACGCTCGATGTGCTCAACGCGGAGCAGGAATATCTGAATGCACGCGTTGCACTCGTCAGCGCCGAGCGGGATCTTGCTGTCGCCGAATACGGGCTTCTCGCCGGGATGGGGATGTTGACGGCCCGCCAACTGGAACTGCCGGTCGAGTATTACGATCCGCAGGAAAATTATGGCGAAGTCCGCAACAAATTGATCGGCTTCGGTACCGCGGGCGACGAATAGTCCCTCACAGTTCAGGAGATGTTAACGGGAAGTTGGCAAATTTGTTCAACTTCTCCTAAGGTTCTCTTGTTATTGATGGAATCCGGATTTAGCCGGTACTGAATTGAGCGGGACGAGGGCATGAGCGGTCAAGGGCAGGCGCAGGAACCGACGATGGAGGAAATTCTCGCCTCCATCAGGCGGATTATTTCCGAAGACAGCGGACCGGACGATGCCGCGCAGGCCGCTCCTGAGCCGGCACCGGAGGCAGAGGCATATTCCGAGCCGGAACCCGAGCCCGAGGAAGACGATATTCTCGAGCTGACCGAGGCTCTTCCCGAAGAAGACATCGTTTTTGAAGAGCCGGAGCCGGTTGCCGAGCCGGAACCCGTTCATGAACCTGCGCCGGCGCCGATCCCCGAGGAAGTCGCGGAGCTGCTAGACGACGTTCAATTCGCAGAGCCCGAACCTGAGCCGGAACCAGAACCAGAACCCGTCTACGAGCCAGCGCCCGAACCTGTCGCCGAGGCCAAGCCGGAACCGGTCTATGTGGCGCCTGCGCCCGTCCCCGAAAAGCCCGCCGAAATCGCGGTTGAGGAGCCCGTCATGAGCACCAATCCCCAGTCCGGCCTTTTGTCCCGCGATGCGGAAGCGGCGGCTTCCGCCGCGTTTGGCGCACTCACAAGCTCGCTTGCCTCGTCTGGCGGTGGCCGGACGCTTGAGGAAATCGTGGCCGATATGCTGAAGCCGATGCTCAAGGAATGGCTGGACGAGAACCTGCCGGCGCTCGTCGAGCGGCTGGTTGCGGAAGAAATCGAGCGGGTATCGCGGCGCAAGGGCTGACGCTGCCGCTATCGGGCGGCCCCTCGGGCCGCCTTTCATTCCCGATGCTTGATAGGGTGGCGCTGCCTGTGTAACACAGGCCCGCGCCGCCCTTTTTCATGCGCCAATTCCCACGGATGTGACTTCCCATGCTCGACAAGAACTTCAACCCGCAGGAAGCCGAAGCCCGGCTCTATGACCTCTGGGAGGAAAGCGGCGCTTTCCGGGCCGGGGCCGGCGGGCGGGTAGAGGCGGGCGCACAGCCCTATTGCATCGTCATTCCGCCGCCCAACGTGACCGGCAGCCTGCATATGGGCCATGCGCTCAACAATACGCTGCAGGATGTGCTGATCCGTTTCGAGCGCATGCGCGGCAAGGATGTGCTGTGGCAGCCGGGGCTCGACCATGCGGGCATTGCGACGCAGATGATCGTCGAGCGTCAGCTTGAGGCGGAGGGCAATATCCGCCGCCGCGACATGGGGCGCGATGCCTTCATCGACCGCGTCTGGAAATGGAAGGGTGAGTCGGGCGGCACGATCATCGGCCAGCTTCGCCGCCTCGGTGCCTCCTGCGACTGGAGCCGCGAGCGCTTCACGCTGGATGACGGTCTCTCCAAGGCCGTTCTCAAGGTTTTCGTGGAGCTTTACCGGCAGGGCCTCATCTATCGCGACAAGCGGCTGGTGAACTGGCACCCGGAACTGCAGACGGCTGTGTCGGACCTCGAAGTGGAAAACATCGAGGTGAAGGGGCACTTCTGGCATTTCCGCTATCCGCTTGCGGATGGCGTTACCTATGAATGGCCGCTCTTCGACGAGGAGGGCAATCCGGCGGGTAGCGAGATGCGCGACTATATCGTCGTCGCCACCACGCGCCCGGAGACGATGCTCGGCGATACCGGCGTTGCCGTGAACCCGGAAGACGAACGCTACAAGGCGCTTATCGGAAAGTTTGTGGAATTGCCGCTGGTTGGCCGCCGCATCCCGATCGTCGGCGACGAACACGCGGACCCGGCGCAGGGCTCCGGAGCCGTGAAGATTACGCCCGCGCATGACTTCAACGACTTCGA
>JAJLKS010000072.1:0-2580 GCA_033838765.1 Alphaproteobacteria bacterium | reverse complement strand
CTCGATTTCGTCGCCCGCGCCATCACGCCCGCCTCGAGCCCTATCCGATTCCACGCCCGCTTTTTTGCTGCCAATGCGGAAGCGGCAAGCGGCGAGCTGAAAGGCAGCGGCGAGCTGGAAGACCTCGGCTGGTACACGGTTTCAGAGGCGCTGAAACTGCCTGTGATCGACGTGACGGAGTTCGTGCTCAACGAAATCGCCCGCCGCCACAAGGGCGAACACCGCGCCCGTGCGCCGCTCTACAGCTACCGGAACGACAAGCCCGTCGTGCGCGGCTGAGGCCGTCCCCCATGACAAATGCCGAAAACTCGGCTATCGCCTGAGGCATGACCGAAAAAAGCCTCACCATGCTGGCCGATGCGCCGCTCACCGAAGGAGAGCGGCGGCGGAGCCTCATCGCCGTCATCGCCTGCATTTCCGTTGTCGGCATGGGGCTTGGCGTCTCGATCCCGCTGCTGGCGCTGATGATGGAGCGGAACGGCGTGCCGGCCTCCATCATCGGCCTCAACACGGCCATGCCGGCGCTTGCCACCTTCCTGATGACGCCCTTCATTCCGGCACTGCTCCGGCGCATTCCGGCGATCCCGTTTCTCCTCGGTTGCATCGCCATTTCCGCCATCGCGATGCCGTCCTACTACTACTTCCCGAATGTCTGGCTCTGGTTCTTCATCCGTTTCATGAACGGGCTCGCGCTGACCGGCCTGTTCGTGGTCAGCGAGTTCTGGGTGAACATGCTGGCCGACGACAGGAACCGCGGCCGCCTCATCGGAATCTATGGCACCGTGCTTTCCTGCGGCTTCGCTTCCGGCCCGGTCCTCCTTTTCCTTGTCGGCACGGAAGGCGTCGCACCCTTCGCCGTCATCGGCGGGCTCATCCTGTCTGCCGCGGTGCCGCTTGTCCTCTTCGGCCGGGGCCTTGCACCGCGCGTGACCGAGCGGCCGAGCCATGCCTTCGTGACTTTCCTTATGGCCGCGCCCGCCGCCACGCTGGCCGGCTTCGTTTATGGCGCGACGGAAACAAACATCTTCAACATGCTGCCGGTCTATGGCGTCCGCATTGGCCTCACCGAGCAATATGCAGCCTTCGTGTTGTCGCTCTTTGCGGCAGGCAACATCCTGCTGCAGATACCGATCGGCATGTGGTCCGACCGTGCGGACCGGCGCCTCGTTCTTCTGTTCTGCGCAAGTGTCGGCCTGCTGGGTACGCTCGCCCTCCCCTTCGTCATGGGATCGGTCTGGCTTTTCGCGCCTGCGCTCTTCTTCTTCGGCGGCGTGGTGGTGGGCATGTACACGGTGGGGCTGACGCTGCTCGGCGAGCGCTTCAAGGGGGCGAATCTTGCCGCCGCCAATGCCGCCTTCGTGATGATGTTCTCACTCGGCGCGCTCATCGGCCCACCCATGGCGGGTGTCGCCATGGACCTCTGGAACCCTCACGGACTGATCGTCGCCATGGCGAGCCTGTGCGCGCTTTATGTGCTTGTGGCGGGCTGGCGCTACCTGACCGCGCCGCGCGAACCGAGGCAATCATAGGAATTTAGTCCGGGCCGTTCCGCGCCGCTTGACTTCCGCCGCGTCCTGAGTAGCCTGCGCGCAATTCCGCACATTCCCGGCCTCGCGCTGGATGGCGCACTTATGGCCCCGTGGGTTCGAAGCCCGCGCAAACTCAAGGATTTCGCGACATGGCGAAGCCAGCTTCCATCAAGATCAAGCTCGAAAGCACGGCGGGCACCGGCTACTTCTACGTGACGAAGAAGAACAGCCGCACCATGACCGAAAAGATGGTCATCAAGAAGTACGACCCGATTGCGCGCAAGCATGTCGAGTTCAAGGAAACCAAGATCAAGTGATCCGGCGGCGCGGCCTTCGCGCGCCAGGTTTCCAGAAACGAAAATGAGCCGGTCCCGCAAGGAACCGGCTCTTTTCATTTGGGCCAATCGGCCACTTGAAAAAGGTGGCCGGCCGGGAAAATTGCGGCATATCAGAGGAGGCCACTCCATTACCGCGCCCCGGCCGGCCGTGCCTCGCGGACCCAGGAGATGCGGCGGACCTGAGCGCCCCACGAGGACACGTATCGCTGCCTGGAACGGTCCCGGCCTCACCCCCCAGCAAGAAGCGGAACCGACATCGGCAGCGAAACGATGTATCGCATTAAAGGTACCACGCTCTTCTGTGCCAATAAAGGACTGAGGCGGATATATGGGAAAGAAATACGGTCCTTGATTGCGTTAACCATGAATAAACAAGGTTAACGCCACACGCATCGCGCGAATGCTATCAGCAACTCTCTTCTAGACTGGAACAGGCCGGAGAAAGACTTAAGCCGCTTCGGCTGCAACCCGGTTGCGGCCATCGCGCTTGGCCCGGTATAGCCCCTGGTCGGCCCGCTCGAGAAGTTTCGCTGCCGTATCCTTCGGGCCATGCGTCATGGCAATGCCAATGCTCACCGTGACATCGAGCTCCCGGCCCTGATCGTCGAGCACGAAGGGCTTTGCCGCCACACATTGGCGCAGCCGCTCGGCCACCGTCGTCGCATAGCCGATATCCGTATCGGGCATGACCACCACGAACTCCTCGCCGCCGT
>JAJLKS010000071.1:0-3741 GCA_033838765.1 Alphaproteobacteria bacterium | reverse complement strand
GGGGTCAGGATTCCATGCTTGCAGGCATCAAGGTCATCGAAATGGCCACCTATATCGCCGCGCCCGGAGCGGCGGGCATTCTCGCCGACTGGGGTGCCGATGTGATCAAGGTTGAGCCGCTCTCGGGCTGCCCTATGCGATACACCATGTCGAATGTCGGCGCCGATCACCTCAAGGGCTCGCCCATCTTCGATCTCGACAATCGCGGCAAGAAAGGCCTCGCGATCGACACGTCGAAGCCCGAAGGCGTCGAAGCGGTGAAGCGGCTGGTGAAGGACGCCGATGTCTTCATCACGAATGTCCGCCCCGGCGGGCTCGAGCGCGCGGGCCTCGACTATGAGTCGCTCAAGCAGGTGAACCCCCGCCTCGTCTACGCGAGCGTGACGGGCTATGGCCTGGAAGGGCCGGACCGCGACCGCCCCGGCTTCGACATCGCCGCCTTCTATGCCCGCTCCGGCGTCGGCTGGCTTCAGACCGTGAAGGGCAAGGAGCCGGTGACGCTCCGCACCGGCATCGGCGACCACACGACCAGCATGGCAACGGTCGGCGGCATCCTCGCCGCGCTCGTCGAGCGCCAGAAGACGGGCATCGGCCGCCTCGTCGAGGCTTCGCTACTGCGTGCCGGCATTTATGCGGCGGGTTCCGACACGGCCGTTCAGCTTCGGTATGGCAAGCTCGGCTCCACCAAGTCGCGCCATGAAGCGCTGATGCCGATCAGTAATTTCTTCCAGACGAAGGACACCTGGATCGTCATCGTACCGCGTCAGGGAACGGTGGACTGGACGGCCGTATGCCGCGCCATCGGCCGCCCGGAGCTCGAAACCGACCCACGCTTCGATAATCCGAAGAAGCGCCGCCAGAACGCCGCCGAACTCGTCGACATTCTCGACGCCGCCTTCGCGCAGCACGATCTCGACTACTGGCGCGCGAAGCTCGACGCCGAGGACATCATCTGGGCGCCGCTTATGCGCCCGGCCGATGTCTATGCGGACCCTCAGGCTCATGCCGCCGGCGCCTATGTGAAGGTGCCGGAGGAAGACGGTTCGGGCACCTATCTCTCGCCCGCCTCGCCCATCCGTTTTCCGGGCTTTGACGACACGCCGCGCTCCGCCTCACCGGCACTTGGCCAGCACACGGTCGAAACTCTGAAGCAAGCCGGCTACAGCGACGCCGAAATCGACGGCCTTCGCGCCGCCGGTGCCATTAAATAAGCCACGAACGATCTGGATAGAGCCGCATCAAACCTGCCAAGGGAGTGCACGCCGTGACCGACACCAGCTATGTGCCGCCGAAAGTCTGGACCTGGAACCAGGACCGCAACGCCAACCGCTTCTCCAATATCAACCGGCCGATTGCCGGGCCGACACAGGAAAAGGAACTGCCTGTCGGCAAGCATCCGCTGCAGCTCTATTCGCTTGGCACGCCGAATGGCGTCAAGGTCACGGTCATGCTTGAGGAGCTGCTTGAAGCCGGGCATTCAGGTGCCGAATATGACGCATGGCTCATCAATATCGGCACTGGCGACCAGTTCGGCTCGGGCTTCGTTTCGGTCAATCCGAATTCGAAGATTCCCGCCCTGCTCGACCGCTCGACCAATCCGCACACCCGCGTTTTCGAAAGCGGTGCAATCCTGCTCTATCTCGCCGAGAAATTCGGTGGCGCCTTCGTCCCGAAGGATCTTGCGAAACGCGCCGAATGCTACTCATGGCTCATGTGGCAGATGGGCTCCGCGCCCTATCTCGGCGGCGGCTTCGGTCACTTCTATGCCTATGCACCGGTGAAAATTGAATACGCAATCGACCGTTTCGCAATGGAAGTGAAGCGCCAGCTTGATGTTCTCGACCGGCGTCTGGCGGAAACGCGCTTCCTTTCCGGCGACGAATATACGATCGCCGACTTGGCGGTCTGGCCCTGGTATGGTGCGCTCGCGAAAGGTCTTCTCTACGAAGCCGCCGAATTCCTCAGCGTGCATGAATACAAGAATGTGAACCGCTGGACCGACGAGATCGGGCAGCGCGCCGCCGTGAAGCGCGGCCGCATGGTCAATCGCACCTGGGGCGACCCCGCAAGCCAGCTCCCCGAGCGCCACGACGCGAGCGACTTCGACAAGCTCGGCAAATAACCGGTGTGAACCGCTGAACCATCGGCCCTTGAGGCTCGATGGTTCAGCAGCAGCCTGCCCGCCGCTCGGGATCGTGCAGCGCCGGCTTGAAGAACATGCCGAGCTGCAGGCTTTCCGCAATGCGAGCCGCCTTCTCGATGAAACGTTCCGCCGTTTCGGGCTCGCACACTTCTTCCGCCGTCTCGCGGAACAGCATCAGCCAGCGGTCGAAATGCTTCGGCGTTACCTGCTTCAGTTTGAGATGGGCACGCATCGGCTGGCCCTTGTAGCGGCCGCTTGTCAGCATCACGCTTGACCAGAAGTCGCACATCTTTGCGAGGTGCGGTTCCCAGTCCCCGATTGCGCCATTGAATATCGGCCCGAGTTCCGCATCCGCCCGGATGCGCGCATAGAAGCTGTGAACAAGCGTCCTGATCTCATTCTCCGATGTCGCGCCCGGGCCGGCATCCGCTTCCCGGCACCAGATTCCCTGCGGCGTGCCGCCTTCCGTTTCGTCGCGATTGTCAGCCATGGCGAACCTCTATAAGATGTATTCCAAATATATCTTATATCGAAACGGCCGCTCCGCCATGCGGCATTTCGCCTGACAGCCGGAAAATACGATGCGCCTCACCCTTCACACCGATTATGCGCTGCGGCTGCTGATGCACCTCGCCCTCGCGCCGGACAGGCTCGTCACCATTTCCGAAGTTGCTGACGCCTATGCCATATCCCGCAACCATCTCGTCAAGGTCGCCCATGAACTCGGCAGGGAGGGCTTTGTGGAAACGCTCCGTGGCCGCGGCGGCGGCCTTCGCCTGGCGCGCCCGCCGGAAGACATTTCCATCGGTCATGTCGTCCGCGTTATGGAAGAGGATTTCAGGATTGTCGAGTGCTTCGATCGCAATACGAACACCTGTTGCATTGCGCCTGCTTGCCGCCTGAAGCATCTGCTGCGCGAGGCGATGGACGCCTGGGTTGCCGTCCTGGATGGTGCGACGCTCGCCGACCTCATCGCACGCCCCGCCCCGCTCCGCCGTCTTCTTGCCCTCGTGGGCTAGTCGGCATCAGCCATAGGCAAAGCCCGAGCGCGGCAGAAGCCTCGCGCGTTCCAGCTGCGATTCGCGGCGTTCGTCGGCGGCATCGCGCTCGCTCTGGCGATCGGTACGCGCGCTGTCGCCGCTGCCCGGTATCGGATCGAGCGAGGCAAGAATTTCGACAACCGTCGAACTGAGTACCAGCGGCGCCCGCCCGTAATTCGCACTCGCAGGCGCTGCGTTGCCGCCGCTATCGGAAGATGGCGTGCCAAGCGCCATGCCGCGGGTGGCATAGCCGCGGCGGCTGTCGCCACCTGCAAGATCGTTGAGCACGCCCGCCCGTTCGGAAATATTCGCATGGCGCTTCGCATTTGCAGGCCGCTTCGCCGCTTCTTCGGCAATCCGCGACGCATCCGTACCTTCATGTTTCGAGACGAGGTTCTGATAGACCTCCTGCGCGCTGCGCGGCTCGCCATCCTTCTTGTAGAAGATCGATCGGTTCGCCTCGGCAGCCGCCGGGAACAACAGGTCCGCCCGCGTGTTCGGCGCCTCCTCGGCCGCCGTGATGAGCTTTGCCGCCCCGCCCGCGCCGAGGAAATGGGC
>JAJLKS010000070.1:0-2930 GCA_033838765.1 Alphaproteobacteria bacterium | reverse complement strand
ATTTCCGGAAATTCGAGGCAGAATAAGAGGTTAGGCGAGAATTGACGTGTTAATACATTTGTTATAACGTCAGTTCGTCGCCATCGCTCCTGAGGATTCCGCAATGATTTCGCTCAAGCTGACCCAGATCGGCAATTCTGTCGGCGTTGCCTTGCCAAAGGCCGTGCTTGAGCGACTCCATGCCGCCAAGGGTGACAATCTCTTTCTGGTCGAGACACCCGAAGGCTTCCTGCTGACGCCCTACGATCCTGCGATGGCGGCACAGCTCGAAGCGGCGGAAGCCGTCATGCGCGAAGACCGTGACGTGTTGAAGGCGCTGGCGAAGTAACCGGTCATGACAGACCGGACCGAACCCATCTGGCTGCTCCGTGCAGCCGTTCTCGCTTTTCATCTTCGTCAGCTGGCCGAACATGGCGGCGGCGAGGGGATTCGCGATCAGGGCCTCCTCGACTCGGCCCTCAATCGCCCTCTCAACAAATTCGCCTATGAAGAACCGGATCTGTTCGATCTGGCAGCCGCCTATGCCTATGGCATTGCAACCAACCATCCGTTTGTCGATGGGAACAAGCGCACGGCCTATGTCGCGGCGCTGACTTTCCTGCGCATAAACGGATATCGGGTGGAGGCGCCTGCGCCTGAGAAATACGAAACCTTTATTCATCTTGCCGCTGGCGAACTGAATGAAGAGGAGCTTGCGGCTTGGTTCAGACGAAGTGCCGGCAAAGTCTCAAAGTGATTGCGGTCTAGCCAGCGATCCACACCATGCCGTCCACCACTTCCACCGCGATGCTTTCGAGATGTTCGCCCGCGCATGGACCGCTGGTGCAGAGCCCGTCCTCGATGCGGAAGAGGGCGGCGTGACCGCCGCAGATGATCTGCGTTTCATCCATGGTGAGAAAGCGGCCGGGCCGAGCGTCGAGCTTCTGGTTCGCATGGGGGCAGCGGTTCAGATAGGCGAAGACGGCGCCATCCTTCCGTACAAGGAAGATATCGCGGCGCGCCTTGCCTTGCCCAAGCGTGAAGCCGCGCGCGCCGGGATCGTCGAGATCGTCGAGCGCGCAGATTGCCGTTCCCGTCACGGCGCCTTCTTCAGCCCGCCCATCTTGCAGAGCAGCTTCCATTCATCGGCGCGCACGGGCTGCACGGAAAGACGCGACTGTTTCAGGAGCGCCATTTCGGCGAGCGCGGGCTCTGCCTTCACATCGGCAAGCGTGACGGGCGATGGCAGGTCGCAAACGGCTTCGATATCGACAAGGCCGAAGCGCCCGCTTTCATCCGTCGGGTCGGGGCGATGCTCGCCGATCACGCGGACGATGCCGACCATGCGCTTCTCATCCACCGAATGATAGAAGAAGCCGAGATCGCCCTTTTTCATCGCCTTCATGTTGTTGTTCGCCTGATAGTTGCGAACGCCGTTCCAGGGCTCGCCCTTGGCGCCCTTCTTCTTCTGCTGCTCCCAGGACCAGGTGGAAGGCTCGGACTTGAAAAGCCAGTAAGCCATGGTCATCAATCCTTCGGGCCGAGCAGCCATTTCCAGGCGCGGATGTCCGTCGCCGCGAAAAGACCCGCCTTGTTGTAGGGGTCGTTCTCGACGAGCTTCTCCGCCGCCTTGCGATCCGCCACATCGATCACAAGCATCGAGCCGTTCATCACGCTCTGATCGTCATTCGTGAAGGGCCCGCCGATCTTCACGCATCCCGCTTCGCCCCAATATTTCAGATGGGCGTCGCGATTGGCGAGGCGAAGTTCCAGCGCGTCCGGCTTGTCGGTGCAAATCAGGCAGAAGAGCATTTCGTTTCCGTTCTCAGGTTTCGCTGCGGAAGGGGCGGGCGAGAAGGGCGGCAATCGCATCGTCGACGCTCGCGCGGCCGCTCACAATGTCTGCGACCGCTTCGGCGATAGTCATTTCTCTATCGTATTTGCGGGCCAGCGCCACGACGGCGGTGGCGGAGTGGACGCCCTCGCTCACCGAATTGCGCGAACCCATGATTTCCTCGAGCGTCTTTCCCTCGCCGAGTGCGAGGCCGAGCGACATGTTGCGCGATTTCGGCGAATTGCAGGTGAGGATGAGGTCGCCGAGACCGGAGAGGCCCGCCAGCGTTTCGGGCTTCGCGCCGAGCGCGAGGCCCAGCCGCGTCAGTTCGGCAAAGCCGCGCGTCGTCAGGGCGGCGCGGGCGCTGTCGCCGAATTTCTTGCCCTCGACAATGCCGCAGGCGATGGCGAGCACGTTCTTCACCGCGCCGCCAACTTCCGCGCCCACAAGGTCCGACGAATAATAGGGACGGAAGGACGGAAGGCCGATCGCATGGGCGAGGCCTTCGGCCACGGCTTCGTCCTCGCAGGCCAGTGTCACCGCTGTCGGCAGGCCGCGGGCGACTTCGGCGGCGAAGCTCGGGCCGGAAAGAACCGCCGCCGTGGCGCGCGGCATCGCCTCGGCGAGCACTTCGGTCAGCAGGCAGTTGGTCGATTGCTCGATGCCCTTGGCGCAGAGCACGACGGGCTTTCCTGCCGCCACATGGGGGGCAAGCTCCTCCAGCATGCGGCGCATATGCTGGGCGGGCGTCACCATGAGGAGCGCGTCGCCTTCCGCGGCCAGGGCAATGTCGCCGGTTGCGCGAATCGATGGGTCGAGCGGGATGCCGGGCAGGAAGCTGCGGTTCTCATGGGCGGTGTTGACCGCTTCGACGACTTCCGCCTCGCGGGCCCAGAGCGTGACGTCGCACCCCGCCTTTGCCGCCACCTGGGCCAGCGCCGTGCCCCAGGCACCGCCGCCAATGACCGATATTTTCTCGTATTTCTGGTTCAAGTGGGGTCTCCAGCGCGGCGGGTTTTGCTGCAGTCGCTAACGATTGAACGATTCGTTGAATATTTACTCAGGGTCATTAAAATATCTGTATGAGCATTCACGACGATACGCACCAGAAAATCCT
>JAJLKS010000069.1:0-8089 GCA_033838765.1 Alphaproteobacteria bacterium | reverse complement strand
GATCTCGAATACGGCACGGATGCGGTCGAGATTCACGCCGATGCCGTCGCGCAGAATGCCCGCATCCTGCTGATCGACGATCTGATCGCCACGGGCGGACCGGCGGAAGCGGCGGTGAAGCTCTTTTCGCGCGCGGGCGCTTCCGTCGCCGCGGCGAGCTTCGTCATCGAACTCCCGGAACTCGGCGGCCGCCAGCGCCTCGAAGCGCTCGGCATCGAGGTGCTCTCGCTCTGCGCCTTCGAAGGCCACTGACCGTCCGCCGGAAAGGACGAGACCATGAAGATCGACGGCATCCACTACCGCACCATCTGGGTCGCCGATGACGGCTGGTCGGTCGAGATCATCGACCAGACGCGCCTGCCGCATGAATTCGCGGTCGTCCGTCTCGAAACCCCGGAGGATGCCGCCCGCGCCATCAGGGACATGCTGGTGCGCGGCGCGCCCTTGATCGGCGCCACCGCCGCCGACGGCCTCTGCCTCGCGCTCCGCCGCGATGCGTCAGACGAGGTGCTCGCCGGCACTTACCGCATGCTGCTCGCCACGCGCCCCACCGCGGTCAATCTCAAATGGTCGCTCGATGCGATGCGTGAAGCCCTGTCACCGCTCTCCGGCGCTGCCCGCGTCGAGGCGGCCTATGCCACCGCCGCGCGCCTCTGCGACGAGGATGTGGAAACCTGCCGCCTGATCGGCGAGAACGGGCTGCGCATCATCCGCGGGTTGTCGGAAGCGAAAGCGGGCAGGCCGGTCAACATCCTCACCCATTGCAATGCCGGCTGGCTCGCCTGTGTCGACTGGGGCACCGCGCTCGCCCCCATCTACATGGCGCATGACGAAGGCATCGCCGTTCATGTCTGGGTCGATGAGACGCGCCCGCGCAATCAGGGCGCATCGCTCACAGCTTTCGAGCTTGGCCGCCACGGCGTGCCCCACACCATCGTGCCCGACAATGCGGGCGGCCACCTGATGCAGCATGGCCTGGTCGACATGTGCATCACCGGCACCGACCGCACCACGGCGACAGGCGATGTCGCAAACAAGATCGGCACCTACCTCAAGGCGCTCGCCGCCCACGCAAACAACGTTCCCTTCTATGTCGCGCTCCCGCATACCACCATCGACTGGTCCCTGTCCGATGGTGTGAAAGAAATCGAGATCGAGCAGCGAAGCCCCCGCGAGGTCACGCATATGACGGGCCGTACCGAAGAGGGCGAAATCGTCACCGTCGAGATCGCCGCCCCCGGCAGCGCCGCCGCAAATTACGGCTTCGACGTCACGCCTGCGCGTTATGTCACCGGCCTTGTGACGGAGCGCGGCGTCGCCCCCGCCAGCCGCGAAGGTCTCCTCTCGCTCTATCCGGAGCGCCGTCATGGCGGAAGCCGCTAGCGCGCTCCGCGCCCGCGTCATCGCCGCCGCGCGCAATCTCGCGGCGACGGGCCTCTCGCCGCAAATGTCCGGCAACGTCTCCGCGCGCAATGGCGGGTCGATCCTCATCACGCCATCGGGTATTCCCTATACGGCGCTTTCCCCGGACGATATTTCCGAAATCGCGATGGACGGGCAGGTGCTTGCCGGCCCCCATGCGCCATCCTCCGAGTGGCAGATGCACGCGGCAATCTACGAAGCCTTCCCGGATGCGGGCGGCATCGTCCATGCCCATTCCGATTTCGCGACCGTGCTTGCCGTGATGAAGCGCGAAATCCCGCCCTTCCACTACATGGTGGCGGTGGCCGGCGGGCGCAACATCCGCGTCGCGGACTACGCAACCTTCGGCACGGCGGAGCTTGCGCGCAATGCCGTCGCCGCGCTTGAGGGCCGCCGCGCCTGCCTCCTCGCCCATCACGGCCAGATCGCCATCGGCGAAACCGTCGAAGCCGCCCTCCACCTCGCCCACGAAGTCGAGACGCTGTCAGCCCAATACTGGCGCGCCCTCCAGCTCGGCGAGCCGGACCTCCTCTCCGACGAGGTAATGTCGCTGAATGTCGAGAAGTTCAGGACATACGGTCGGAAGCCCTGAGGGAAAGAAGGGTCGCTCTTTTTCCCTCTCCCCTTGGGGAGAGGGAAGGGGCCCGCTACCGCGCAGCGGTAGTGGGAAGGGTGAGGGGGCTCTTACTTCCCCAGCGCCTTCCTGATCGCCTTCTCGACCTTCGCCGAGCCCGGCGCCGTCGTGCTCGCAAACCAGTCGACGAGTTTCCCGTCCCGCCCGATCACATATTTGTAGAAGTTCCAGCGGGGCTTGGAGAGGATGCCGCCCTGGGCGCCGAGCCACTTGAACAGCGGATGCGCGTCCGCGCCCGTCACATGCACCTTTTCGGTCAGCGGAAAATCGACGCCGAAATTGATCTCGCAGAACTCTTCGATCTCCTCGGCATTGCCCGGCTCCTGCCCCGCGAAGTCGTTAGACGGCACGCCGATGACAAGCAGCCCCTCATCGCGATACTTCTGCCAGATCGCCTCCAGCTCCTTGTATTGCGGCGTGAACCCGCATTTCGACGCCGTATTGACGACGAGCACAGCCTTCCCCTTGTGCTCGGCAAGCGGCAGCGGCTGCCCGCGCAGCGTCTTCAGCTCGAAATCATGGATCGTCTTCTGCTTGTCGCTCATGGCTGTCCTGTTCTTCCATATTTCCCTTTCCCGCTTGGGAAGGGCCTGTCCACCGAAGCGCACCGCGCGAAGGCGGATGAGCGGGCGCGGCGGAACAATGTCGAGCTACTGCCGTCCCCGCGCCAGCGATTCAATCATTTCCCGCTCGAAAGTTTCGCGTTCTTCCTCGTTTCCGTCAAAAAGCTCGCTTGAGACAATGTCGCAACTTCTCGATGGCGAGAGGGGAGGAGCGTCGGCCATGAACAGCGAGATGACACTTTCCGTGCTTTCCCATCGCGCAATCTGCCCTCGCAATTGTGTCTCGGAGCCTGCGATATCCGTTAGGTCAAACCGTCTCCCGTAAACCTTGCTGATATCGCTGGTCACCCTATCGAAGAGTGCATCGCAAATGCCGGGCGGCATATGGTCCTGCCATACCAGATAGTCGAATCGAACACTCTTCAGGCGGTCTTGTTTAAAAACAAACATTCCGGTTGCCTGATAAGGCTGCATGGGAACGTCTCCAAAGAGAATCCGGAAACCCCCGAGTATCTGAGGCTCCCCGCCTTCACGCTCTTCGATGTTGAATATGTCGCCATCATACTCTCTTGCCGCTGCGACCGCCTCCCCCTCGCTCATCCCCAGCCGGAAGATTTCATAAGGGTTCGCGGCCCATGCAACGGCCGGGACGAGGTAGGCAAGGGTAAGCAAGGCGGCAGAGAAAAAGCGCATCCCATCCCTCAATCGTCATTACCGGGCTTGACCCGGCAATCCAGAAGCCGCCGAAGGCGGCGTCTCCCTTCGCAAAACTCTTCCGTCGACTGAGTTGGCCGACGCCTCGTCCGTTCCTCATCCTGGACCCCGGCCTCCTTCCAGACAAAGGGGGGCCCGGGGGTGACAGGACAGAGAGGAAGGGTGAACCCCTCACACCCCGTCGAACAGTTCCAGCGTCCGCTTCAGCGCCAGTTCCGCCGCCGCCTTGTCGTAATTGTTGCGCCGGTCGGAGTTGAAGCCGTGGTCGGCGTCATAGACATAGACCTTCACCTCCGGATGCGCCTTCTCGATGTCGCGCACATCCTCCATCGGAATGCCGTGATCCTTCTCGCCGAAATGGCAGATGGTCGGGCATTTCGGGCTCTCGCCGATGAACTGCTTGATCGCGCCGCCATAATAGCACGATGCCGCGTTAAGCCCCGTCGCGCGGCACGCCGCCACCCTGCTCACAGAGCCGCCATAGCAATAGCCGGTGATGAACACCTTTTCGTTCCCGTCGGCGCGCAGCCTGTCGATGCACATCTGCACGTCGAGCACCGTGTTCTCGTAAGTGTTCGCCGCGCGCAGTTCGAGCGAGCGCTGGATGTCTTCCTGGCTGTATGTCGCCTGAAAATCCGTCACCTGCCGGTCGTAAAGCTGCGGCGACAGCACATCATAGCCCCGCGCCGCATAGCCGTCGCAGAGGTCCTTGATATGCGCGGTCACGCCGAAGATTTCCATGATGAGCACGAGCCCGCCTTTCCGGCTCCCCTCCGCCTTCGCGTGATAGCAGAGGATATCCGCGCCATCGCCGCTTTTCAGCGTCACCATCTTGCCTTTATGTGCCATGTCCTCTCCCCCCATTTATTTTCCTCGCGAATTTGTTTCGCTCAGGCGCCGCGCGGATGCCGCCGCTGGATCAGCCCTTGCCCGATGAAACTGAGCACGGGCTCGCCCCGCTGGTTCACGCCCGTATTGAGGCTCCTGACGATGCCCCATTCGGGTCTCGTTTTCATGTCGATCTTGCCCACGACCTCCGAAGCATAGGTGATCGTGTCGCCGGGGCGAACGGGGTTCGGCCATTTCATGTCGAGAAAGCCGGGCGAGGGTCCGCCCGCGGGCGGCTGCCGTCCGTCGGCATCCGGCGGCTCCTTCGCGCCCTGCCTTGTGGCGATCATCAGCTTCATCCATGTCGCCGATGTGTGCCAGCCGCTGGCCGTCAGCCCGCCGAAGGGCCCCGCCTTCGCCGCTTCCTCATCCACATGGAAATATTGCGGATCGTATTTCCGCGCAAAACCGATGATCTCTTCCGCCGTGAATGTATGGCTGCCAAGCTCAAGCCTGCTGCCGGTCTTGATGTCCTCGAACCACGGCATGATCAGGACTCCCCGGCAACGGCGCCCGGGTGCCGCCGCCCATACATCGCCCAGCCCTCGGAGGACACCGCGACCTCGCCCTTCTGGTTCACGAGTTCGAGGCGGAACCGCGTCAGCCCCATCTCCGGCCGGCTTTTCGATACCCGCCGTTCGAGGCAGGTGCGGCGGAGCCTGATCGTATCCCCCGCATAGACCGGCTTCTTCCACCGCACCTCGTCCACGCCCGGCGCGCCCATGGAGGCGCTGTCCAGCACATAGGCATCGCACATCATGCGCATCATCATCGCACATGAGTGCCAGCCGCTCGCGCAGAGCCCGCCGAGAATGGATTGCCGCCCCGCCTCCTCGTCGAGGTGGAAGGGCTGCGGGTCGAACTCGCTCGCAAACTCGATGATCTCGTCCTTCGTAACGGTCTTCTCGCCGAATTCCGCCACTTCGCCCGGGCGGAAATCCTCCCAGTAATATTTCGGTTGCCGCATGTCCCCTGTCCGCAAATGTCAGTTGCAGGCAGCTTCCCCGTTTGCGGCGCATGGCGCAAGTCCGCCGTTTTTCGCGAGTGGCGCAAAAAAATCTGCATGCGGCGCGATTTTCCCCCTTGTCAGCGTCACGCTCAATTCCCACCTTTGATCCATCTCCAGAAGTGTGTGGAAAAATATGACGACGGCAGAAAAACCGGCGAAGGGCACCATTGTGTCCGCTGAACAGGAAGAAGCAGGCGCGCTCGCGGCCCGATTGCGAACCGTGATCGCGCGCGAGATCGGCGATCTCGAACAGCAGCGCATAACGGCGCGCGACGAATCCGAAGGCGAGAAGCAGGCGCGGCGCATCGCAACGCTCGCCCGCTCCATAGATCAGCTCCACGAAATCGAACAGGCGGCACGGCGCGCAAAGATAGATGAACATGCAACGGACAGCGACAGAAGCAGGGCCGAAGATGAGGCCTTGCGCACCGCGCTTGCAGGCCGCATCGCTCGCCTCGCTGCCGTCATGGCTGAGGGAGAGCTTTCTCGTCTCGCTGACGCCGAGGGAGGTGGCGCTTCTCGCGCATGACTGGCGCTTCTGGGCGCGCGACGATCAGCTGGCGCCCGAAGGCGGCTGGACCACATGGCTCGTGCTCGGCGGCCGCGGCGCAGGAAAAACCCGCGCCGGCGCCGAATGGGTGCAGGCCGAAGTCATGGGCCACCGCGCCGGCCGCATCGCGCTGATCGGCGAAACATTCGCCGATGCCCGCGAGGTGATGATCGACGGCCCCTCGGGCCTGCGCGCCATTGCCGGGCGTGAGAGTCCGAAATACGAGGTCACGCGCAAGCGCCTCCTCTGGCCGAATGGTGCGGTCGCCCATGTCTTTTCGGCGGGCGAGCCGGACAGTCTGCGCGGGCCCCAGTTCGATGCCGCCTGGGGCGATGAACTCGCGAAATGGCGCTATGCGGAGGCGGCGTGGGACATGCTGCAATTCGGCCTGCGTCTGGGTGCCCATCCCCGTCAGGTGATGACGACGACGCCGCGCCCCGTGCCGATCCTGAAGCGCCTGATCGCGGATGGAACCACGGCGGTCACCCGCGCCTCGACGCATGCGAACCGCGCCCATCTCGCGGACGGTTTCTTCCGCAGCGTCATCGCGCGCTATGAAGGTACGCGCCTTGGGCGGCAGGAACTTGATGCGGAACTGATCGACGACAACCCGGATGCGCTCTGGAACCGCGAATTGATAGAGAAGGGCCGCATCGCGAAAGCCCCCGCGCTCATCCGCGTCGTCGTCGGCGTCGACCCGCCCATCACCGGTGGCGAAAAATCCGACGAATGCGGCATCGTCTGCGCGGGCCTCGCCGCAGACGGCCATGTCTATGTGCTGGACGACCGTTCCATGGGCCGCCTCTCGCCGCTCGCCTGGGCAAAGCGCGTCGCGGGCTGCTACCGCGCGCATGAGGCAGACAGGATCGTCGCCGAGGCGAACCAGGGCGGCGAGATGGTCGAAAGCGTCATGCGCCAGGAAATGCCGCTCGCGCCCATCCGCCTCGTCCGCGCCACGCGCGGCAAGGCCGCCCGCGCCGAACCCGTCGCCGCGCTCTACGAACGCGGCCTCGTCCATCACGTGGGCAGTTTCGCGAAACTGGAGGATCAGATGTGCGACTGGATGCCCGGCCAGAAAAGCCCCGACCGCCTCGACGCCCTCGTCTGGGCGCTCACGGAACTGATGCTCACCGGCGAGGCAGGCGAACCGAAGGTCCGGGGGCTTTGATTTATTCCCACCCTCCCCTTGAGGGAGGGTCAAACGGGCGCAGCCCGTTTGGGGAGGGGTCTGTGAGGCACCGCCTCACTCCACCCAATGATGTCATCCCGGGGCTTGTCCCCGGGACCCATCTTGCCTTGCCGAAGCTAAGCGCCAGCTTCGCGCAGGCAGGTGGCCTCTCCGCAAATGCCCAAGTGGATTGGGCCCCGGCAACGAGTGCCGGGGTGACAATGAATTTTAACGCGGTGGACAACCACCACCGCCACCCGGCCAAGGAACCACCAAAATGCCAAACCCCTTCACCGCGCTCGCCCGCGCGATGCGCACCCGCGCGCCCGCCGCAAAGGAAAGCCGCGTCGCGCCCATGATCGCGCTCCACATGCAGGGCCGCCCCGTCTGGACGCCGCGCGACTATGCGGCGCTCGCGGAAGAAGGCTACCGCCGCAACGCCGTCGCCTATCGCTGCGTCCGCATGATCGCGGAAGCCGCGGCGAGCCTCCCCTGGCTCCTTTACGACGGCCCCCGCGAACTCTCCGAGCACCCGCTGCTTTCGCTCCTCGAACATCCGAATGGCGGGCAGTCCGGCGCCGATCTTTTCGAGAGCTGCTACAGCTTCCTCGAGGTCGCGGGCAATGCCTATCTCGAACTCGTGGAGGTGGACGGCGCCCCCCGCGAGCTGCATGTGCTCCGCCCCGACCGCATGAAAGCCGTCCCCGGCCGCAACGGCTGGCCCGAATCTTACGAATATTCCGTCAACGGACGGGTGGTGACGATCCCCGGCGGCGCGCGGAGCGCGGTCCTGCATCTCCGCCTCTTCAACCCGGTGGACGATTACTATGGCCAGAGCCCGCTCGAAGCCGCAGCCTGCGCCATCGACATTCACAATGCCGCGGGCGGCTGGAACAAGTCGCTGCTCGACAATGCGGCCCGCCCCTCCGGCGCGCTGGTCTACAAGGGCGGGGAGGGCGGGGCGAACCTCTCCGAAGACCAGTTCGAGCGGCTGAAGCGCGAGCTCGCCGAGAATTACCAGGGCGCCGCCAATGCGGGCCGCCCGCTGCTCCTCGAAGGCGGGCTCGACTGGAAGAGTATGGGGCTCTCCCCGAAAGACATGGATTTCATCGAGGCGAAGCACGCCGCCGCCCGCGACATC
>JAJLKS010000068.1:0-5465 GCA_033838765.1 Alphaproteobacteria bacterium | reverse complement strand
GTCGGCCTTCTTGACCGCGGACTGATAGCGCCGGGCATGAAGGGCGACCTCAATGTGATCGATTTCGACCGGCTGCGCCTGCTGCCGCCGCACATGGTCTATGACCTGCCGTCCGGCGCGCGCCGCCTGATGCAGGAAGCGGAGGGCTATGTGGCAACCATCGTCAGCGGCGAGGTGATCTACCGCGATGGCAAGCCGACAGGCGCGCTGCCCGGCAAGCTCGTGCGCGGCCACCAGCCGCCGCCCATGCGCGCCGCCGCCGAATAGACGTGAATGTGGTTCAGCCCGCGGGTGCGAATTCGCCTGCGGGCAGGCCGCCCTGCCGCCAGGCCAGTTTGCGCGCCATCACGGCGGCTTCTTTCTCGAAGAAATGTGTTGCGCGCTCTGCGATGCGCTCCCAGCCGGGCTCGGCGGGCAACCAATGTGCATGGCCCTTGAGCGCTTCGACCTTCAGCCGCCCGTCATAGGGTTCGGCATTTCGTTCGGTAACCCATAATGGCGTGAGGCGGTCGTCCCCCCCGGTGAGGAAGAGCATCGGGCAGGCAATATCGGCAGGGTTGACCCAGGTGGTGCGGCGCCTGTCGAAATACCAGTAGGCGATCTCGCAGACGGCGCGCCCCGATTCCGGCAGCAACTCCGCATAGAGACCTTCCTGCTCGCGCGGGGGCACGCGGTTCAGCACGCCATAGCGCATGGCTGCAAGCGATGGCAGTTGCGGCCGCCGCCAGAAGCCGGGGCGGAGCGTTTCTCGCCGGAAGAACCAGTAGGGCCGGTGATCGAGCAGCACCGTTCCCGCAGCAGGTGCAGGCGCAAGCCCCACCACGGCGCGCGCCAGTCCTCGTGCGGCAAGCATCTGGGCAAGCAGGCCGCCCATCGAATGGCCGATGACGAGCGGCTTTTCGTCGAGCTTGCCGGCAAACGCCACGAGATCGGAAAGATAATCGGCAATGCTCGTACTGCCGAGCGCAGGGTGCGCCGGATCGCCTCGTGCAACATCGTGATGGCGAAGGGCCGGCACGACGACACGATAGCCGCGCGCCTCCAGAAACAGCCGGAAGTTCCGCCAGATGCCGGGATGACTCCACATCCCGTGCACCAGCATCACGACAGGCTTGCCGCCATCCGCAAGGCTGAGGCCTGTGCCGGAAATGCTGCCGGGCGTTTGACCGGGAACGGCGTTCATCGTGCCTCATATCCGAACGGGGACAACCGGTCAGGTGCGCGGGCATCTGCCGAATCTTCGCATGAGTAGACGGCGGAACGGGTTACGAATTCGCAAATGCGGGCTGGCGTTTGCCGCCCGGCTGCGCGCACCGTCTCCCCTTGAAACGGAAAGGCAATCGCGTCACTGTGATTTACCGGTCAGAAAGAAGGCGGCCGGCACATCACATCGAGGCATTCGATCATGAGCGATACTCGCAGGAAGCGTGGAACGGCGGCGGCGGCGCGCAGCAAGACGGCATCTCGCCGGGCCGGAACGGTGACGGCAGCCGAAGCAACCGGAACCCCGGCCGTGGCGGCCACCCGGAAAAAGACAGCTGCGAAAAAGCCCGCAGCGAAGAAACCGGCAGCAAAGAAGGCAGCCACCAAAAAGGCAGCACCGAAAAAGGCCGCCGTGAGAAAGCCGGCGGCAAAGAAGAAGGCGTCGAAGCTCTCGCCTGAAAAGGCCAAGCTGAAGAAGCAGCTCGAGCAGCAGGTGGCGAAGCTCTCCAAGGAGGTCGACAAGGCCGAGAAGGAAGCGAAAAAGGCACTGAAGGCGACCGAAAAGCGCTATGCGGGCCTTCTGAAGCAGCTGAAGTCCGATCGCGCCCGTCTGCGTACGCGCCTTGCCGAACTTGCAAAGCAGGGTGAAGGCGCATTCGACGAAATCAGGACCGGCGTCGAGGGAGCCTACAAGGAACTCTCGGATGCCGTCGTCAGGGCCTATGGCCATTTCCGCTGACCGGCGGATGGATATCTGAAGCAGGGCGCGGGCTGCCACTGGGGCCCGCGCCTTTTTTCTGCCTGCCGCTTGCGCCGTCCTTTCGGCTGTGGCCTGCTTCCCTCATCACGATATTCATATGTCTATCAGGGGGAAATCCATGAACCGTGTTCTCGCGCATACCGGCGCAAAATATCCGATTGTCCAGGCACCGATGGGCTGGATTGCGCGCTCGCAACTGGCAAGCGCCGTCTCGAAGGCGGGCGGTCTCGGTATCATCGAAACCTCCTCCGGCGAAACCGAAGCCTGCAAGGCCGAGATCCTGAAAATGAAGGAACTCACCGACGCGCCTTTCGGCGTCAACCTGCCGATCCGCTTCCTGAAGGACGATGCAATGCTCCGCTTCGTGTGCGAGGCAGGTGTGAAATTCGTGACGACGTCGGCCGGCAGCCCGGCAAAATTCATCGCGCCGCTTCACGATGCGGGTATTACCGTCTATCACGCTGTCCCGACTGTCGATGCGGCGATGAAATGCGTCGAGGCGGGGATCGACGGCCTCGTGGTCGAGGGTACGGAAGGCGGCGGCTTCAAGAATCCGGAAGAAGTCGGAACGCTCGTGCTCCTGCAGGCGATCCGCGCGAAAAGCGATATCCCGATGATCGCCGCGGGTGGCATTTGCGACGGCAAGGGGATGGCGGCGGCCTTCGCGCTTGGTGCCGAAGCCGTGCAGATGGGCACACGCTTCGTCTGCTGTGCCGAAAGCCCGGTCCACGCGAACTACAAGCAGGCCATCATCGATGCGAAGGAAACCGGCACCTATGTGCTGAACAAGAAGTCCACGCCCTGCATCCGGGCGCTCAAGACGAACCGCACCGCGGCAATCCATGAGGAAGGCCTTATGCCGGCGGACACATTCGCCCGCATTCTCGATCTATATTTCGGCGGCGACATGGAGGCCGCAGTGGGGCTCGCCGGTGAAACGGCAGGCCTGATCACCAGGGTAAAGAGCGCGAAGGAAATCATCGACGACACGATCTCGGAATTTTTCGAGATTACCGCCCGCATGGGCGCGCTTGCCGGTGCGCGCAGCTTCGGCTGATCCCGCGTTAGTGAAGCAGTCGCGGCATCGCTTCCGGGAAGGGCGATGCCGCAGAGTTCCTCGCACCAAGCAGCAGCCCGGCCGATGAAAAGGCAAGGGCAAGCCTCTGCGCCGGTACCCAGATGGGCGACGCTCCGCAAGGCGCCGCCGCCCATGACGGGTCGAGCGCAGCGCGGGGCGAACCGCCCTGCCGCTGCAGGGCGGCAATGAAATTCAGGATACGTACCTCATCGCTTGTCAGCGCGCGCCAGCGCGGGCAGGGGATGGAGAGCGGGCGCCGCACGGTGAGCGACAATACAGCCGCAAGTTCGGCCACTATTGCCGGTCCTTCCGGCATATCGAGCGCATCGAAGGCGCGCTGCAGCAGCAGCGACTTGTCGACGCCATCCGCCTTTACCCGCCAATGCACACGCAGGCTCCAGACGAGAAACTGCTCGGCGAAGCCGAGTTCGCTGAGCGGCTGGTCGGGCGCATAGGCCGGGGCTGGTTCGGATTCGAGAATATCGAATTCCCTGGCGGCTGCTTTCATGTGACTCACCTCGGCCTGTGGCTGGTTTCGGGTGGCACGAGAATGATGCAAATGAGAATGAATCGCAATTATAAAATTTGCTGACAGGCGTGGCATGACGCGCAGCGCGTTATGGGAATGCGAATATTCCGGCGGATTTCCTTGGTTCTTCATTGACAGGGGGGACCCCCGCCGCTACACACCGCCCGAACGCAATCGCACGTGCCACTGGCCAGTCTGGGTTATGTAACGGCGTACGCGTCTCTTTGGACAATTTCGGCGGCATGCCCTTCGGCATCGTTTCGTTACCTCCGCCGGGTTTCGAGGGAGATTGCATATGTCCGGTTCCAGTCTGAGGGGCTGACGCCCCGGATCAAGCCGAGCACGTCCGTTGCGCTTTCCCGCAACCGAAGACGCGCAAGCCGGGCCAGCGATCGCAGCCCGGCATCGGAAATTCGACAGGGCTCCGCACGGAGCCGCACCGCGTTCATCCACGCAAATCACAGTTTCACCGGCCCGACGCGGAGCGCAATCGCGCGCCTCCCGCAGGGCTTCGTCCATCTACTGGTTGGGGAGTGGCACTCATGTCCGAATCCAATGCCCTCTTCCAATTGGGGATCGACTTGAACAGCGTTTCAAGCAAGACCCAGGCGGAAGTTCTCGAGTTTCCCGTTCACGCCGTTGCCGACAAGGCTGCGGATCGATGCACCACGTCCGATGAAAGAAAGGATTTCTTCATCGAGCGCGACGGCAAGCGCTTCGCGGGTACGCATCTCATCATCGATCTGATCGGCGCGAGCAGGCTCGACGATCTTGCACATATCGAAGCGGCGCTGCGGCGCTGCGTCGAGGTGTCCAAGGCGACGCTTCTGCACATCCATCTCCATCACTTCACGCCCAATGGCGGCGTTTCGGGCGTGGCGGTGCTGTCGGAAAGCCACATCTCGATCCATAGCTGGCCGGAAGCCGATTATGCTGCGCTCGATGTGTTCATGTGCGGCGAGGCCGAGCCCCGCAATTCGATCGAAGTGCTGCGCGAAGCCTTCACACCGTCGGAAATCCGCGTTGGCGAGCATTTCCGCGGCGAGGGTATGGTCTGATGGCCGAGGAGCAGAAGGGCCGCTGGGTGGTGGAAACCCTCTACGAAAAAGAGGGTTTCACCTGCGCCTTCCGCGCGGACGACGTGCGCTACGAGGAAGAAACCGGCCAGCAGCATCTGGTGATCTTCGACAATGCGCTCTTCGGGCGGATGATGGCGCTTGACGGCATCACGCAGGTAACCGAGCGCGACGAGTTCATCTATCACGAGATGATGACCCATGTGCCCATCCTTGCGCATGGCCGCGCGAAAAGCGTGCTCATCATCGGCGGCGGCGATGGCGGCATCCTGCGCGAAGTCGTGCGCCATAAATCCGTAGAGCATGTCACCATGGTCGAAATCGATCCGGCCGTGACGGATTTCTGCAGGAAGCACCTGCCCGGCATTTCCGCCGGCGCCTTCGACGACACGCGCCTCGATCTCGTCTTTGCCGACGGGGCGAAGTTCGTCGAGGAAACGGACCGGAAGTTCGACGTCATCATCGTCGACTCGACCGACCCGGTTGGTCCCGGCGAGGTTCTCTTCCGCGAGGGCTTCTATCGCGCGGCGGCAGCCTGTCTGACGCCGGGCGGCGTCATCGTTACCCAGAACGGCGTTCCCTTCATGCAGGGGGCGGAACTCAGCAGCACGATCGAAAAGTTCCGCCGCATCTTCAAGGTGGCAGGCTGCTACCTCGCCACTATCCCGACCTATGTCGGCGGGCCGATGGCGATGGGCTGGGGCACGGATGACGAGGCGTTGAAATCCGTGCCGCTGGCGGAACTCGAAAGCCGCTTCGCAGCTGCGGGCTTTTCCACGCGTTACTATACGCCGGAAGTCCACAAGGCGGCATTCGCAC
>JAJLKS010000067.1:0-3805 GCA_033838765.1 Alphaproteobacteria bacterium | reverse complement strand
ATTTCCGGCGCGTGCCGGGCGCGATCATGCTGACGATCCTCGGCGTGACGGCGGTGGCGGTGCTGCTCGGTCTGCAGCCGTTGCAGGGCGTGGTCGACACGCCGCCCTCGCTCGCGCCGACATTTCTTGCAATGGATATTCGCGGTGCCTTCGAGATGGGCTTCGTGACCATCATCTTCGTATTCCTGCTGGTCGATCTGCTCGACACGACGGGAACGCTGGTCAGCGTGGGCCAGCGCGCAGGCATGGTGGATGAAAATGGCAAGCTGCCGCGCCTGCGCAAGGCGATGGTGGCAGACTCGGCGGCGACGGCCATCGGCGCCGCGCTCGGCACATCGACAACGACAAGCTACATCGAAAGCACGGCGGGCATCGAGACGGGTGGGCGCACGGGGCTGATGGCGGTGACGGTGGGCGTGCTGTTCCTTGCGAGCCTTTTCCTCGCGCCGCTCGCAGGCACTGTTCCCGTCTATGCGACGGCGCCCGCGCTCGTGTTCGTTGCATGCCTGATGGCGCGCGGCCTTGCCGACATGTCTTGGGACGACATCACGGAAGCGGTGCCTGCAACGGTGACCGCGCTCGCCATTCCCCTCACCTATTCCATCGCCAGCGGCATCGGCCTCGGAATCATCGCCTATGCCGGGATCAAGGTCGCGTCGGGGCGCTGGCGCGACCTCAACGGGGCCGTCGCGATCATCGCGCTCGCCTTCGCCGTGAAGCTCGCCCTGCAATGAAACGGATGCACAAAGGGGTGCAACGGTTATTTCATTGCGCGGGTTTGACGCGGCTGATGCAAAAATTTCGCGGAGCGCAAAAAACCGCGTGACATGTCGCCGCAGGCTTACTAAAGTCCCTGACACAAAAAGGGAAAAGCGCTCAAGCGCGGCCCAAGTTTAGGGAGGGAACGCTGACTTCGACGATCCTCAAGGATCGCGGAGGCGCGAAATGAGGGAACACTAAAGCAGCAAGGCAGCGAAAGCTGACCTTGCTTTTTTTTGGCTTTCCGGTGCGCGGAGCGTTCAGCCGCTATAGCCAGTGCCGATGTCGGGCATGAACGGTATGTCGTCGTAGGAGATCGGCTGGGCGACCTGTATCCAGTAGATGAAGGCCCAGATGAAGGCGGCGATCACGGTGGTGACCGCCATCTTCTTCAGGAGCGCCGGGCGCATGGGCGCGCCGGGCTCGGTTCCGGCCGGGATTTCCTCACCGCTCTCATGCTGGGAGCGAACCCCCCAGGGCAGGACCGCAAAGAGGGTCAGCCACCAGACGATGAAGTAGATCGCCAGTCCGGATACCAGGTCCATTGCTGCCTCAGGCCTGCTCGAGTTCGACGAGCGTACCGTTCAGGTCTTTCGGGTGCAGGAAGACGACGGGCTTGCCATGGGCGCCGATCTTGGGCTTGCCGGTGCCGGTGATGGTGACGCCCTCGTCGTTCATCTTGATGCAGGCGGCTTCGATGTCGTCCACCTCGATGCAGATGTGATGGATGCCACCCTTCGGGTTCTTCACAAGGAAGCCGGCAATCGGCGAATCCTCACCGAGCGGCTCAAGCAGCTCGATCTTGGTATTGCCGAGATCGACGAAAACGGTCGTCACGCCATGATCCGGCTGGGGGACGGCGTCCGATACTTTTGCGTTGAACTTTTTGCGGTAAGTCTCTGCCGCAGCTTTGATATCCGGCACGGCGATGGCAACGTGATTGAGCTGTCCGAGCATGATTTATTCCGTATTCTGGAGCGGTTTCAAAGTTCAGATAACATTTGTTTAGGCCGGTTCTCCCACCAAAACAAGTTAGGTCATTGTTGCTTAGGCTCAAGCGCCGGCGCGCGCATCCGCGCGCTTGGCTTACGCGCCATAAGGCGCGGCGCGCGGTCGCGCTTGCCATTTTCGAGTGCCTCGAAAATGGTCATATACGCGTGACCACAACTTCGACCTGGGGTTTCTTGCCCCATTCGCGCCGCAGCGCGCCGCGGACTGCGCGGCGCAGGAATTCCGCTACGTCATCGTCATTGCCGCGTCGCTTCTTCGGCAGGCGGTCAAAGGCCTCGTCCACCGCATCGAGCGCCCTGTCCTCGAAGGCGACGCCGTGCGAGTCCTCTTCCGGGAGCCCCATGAGACGCACCTGCGGCTCGCCCCGGACCTCACCCTTGCCGTCCAGAACCACGCTGACGAAGACAGAGCCCGCGAAAGCGAGGCGGCGGCGCTCCTGCACGGCGCCCTCGTCTTCCCCGGTCAGCACCTCGCCGTCGAGATAAAGCCGGCCCGAGGGTGCCTCGTCTATCACCTCTGCCGCGCCGGGCGCGAGGCGCACCATGAGGCCGTTTCGGACCACCACCTGCTCCGGCACCTGAAGCTCGCGCGCAAGCGCCGCGTGTTCCGCCAGGTGGCGCGCCTCGCCATGAACGGGGATCGAGACCTCCGGCCTGATCCACTGATACATGGCGGCAAGCTCGTCCCGGCAGGGATGACCCGAGACGTGAACGAAGTGGTCCTTCTCGGTGACGATGCGGATGCCGCGTTCGGCGAGGCGGTTCTGCAGATCGAAGATCGAGGTTTCGTTGCCGGGAATGACGCGGGAGGAAAAGATGACCGTGTCGCCCTTCTCCAGCACGATGCTCGGATGGCTGTCTTCGGCGATACGCGCGAGGGCCGCACGCGGCTCGCCCTGACTGCCCGTGCAGATGAAGAGTACATTTTCGCGCGGGAGGTAGCCCGCATCGTCCTCGCTGACGATTTTCGGCAGATCGTGCAGATAGCCCGCCTCGCGCGCTGCAGCGACGACGCGGTGCATGGAGCGGCCGACGAGAACAGGGTGGCGGCCGACGGCATCGCCTGCGCGGATGATGCTTTCGAGGCGCGCGACATTCGATGCGAAGGTGGTGACGGCCACCCTGCCCTCGCATTGCCCGAGTAGCTCGATCAGGCTCGCAGCGACATCGGCCTCGGAACCCGACGTGCCGGGCGTGAAAACATTGGTGCTGTCGCAGACAATGGCGCGCACGCCTTCGTCGCCAATAGCGCGGAGGCGTGCTTCGTCTATGTCGCCGCCGACCACGGGGTCGGGATCGATCTTCCAGTCGCCTGTGTGCAGGACAAGGCCGAGAGGCGTGCGGATCGCAAGCGCATTCGGTTCCAGGATCGAATGGGTGAGCGTGACGAGTTCGATGTCGAAGGGGCCGAGTTCGAAGCGATGGCCGAGCGGGATGATGTGCATGGGCACTTCCGCCTCGATGCCTGCCTCGATGAGCTTGCCGCGCACCATGGCCGCCGTGAAGGGCGTGGCATAGACCGGGCAGCGCAGGCGCGGCCAGAGATGCGCGAGCGCGCCGATGTGGTCTTCATGGGCATGGGTCAGCACGATGGCGATGAGTTCGTCGCGCCGTTCCTCGATGAAGGCGGGGTCCGGCATTATGAGGTCGATACCGGGGGTGCGGTCATCGCCGAAGGTGACGCCGATATCGACGATGATCCAGCGGCGGTCATCCTCCGGCCCGTAGCCATAGAGGTTGAGGTTCATACCGATTTCGCCGGAGCCGCCGAGCGGCAGGAAAACGAATTCGGCGCGGGGGTTGCGGGGGGCGGGTTTGCTCATGCCGCAGAACCTAGTGCGCCGGACGGGGAAAGAACACATCTCCCGCCGAAATGAGGCGCATTTCGCCGCCGGGCAAGCGAAGCTGCAGGGCACCATCGGGCGCAAGGCCCTCGAATGTGCCCTCGATCGCCTCGTCCGACAGGCGGACCGTGATGGGGCCGCCGAGGCCCTCCGCGAGCTGATGAGTATCACCGGTGAAAAACAACAACGGGT